>DBGFLF010000285.1:0-3472 GCA_048528725.1 Collinsella sp. | reverse complement strand
GCCGGTTTCGGTCAGGCGAATGGTGAGTTGCCGTCCATCCTTGGGGTTACGGCTGCGTTCAATGAGGCCGTTGACCTCGAGCTTGGACAGGATTTCGGAAAGCGACCCCGGCTTGAGGTCAAAGTGCATGCCGAGTTCCTGCTGCGACATCTCGCCGCCGGGCTGTTTGGCCAGCAGGCAGATAATGGGCGCCTTGCCGGACACGCCTCCGCCATGAAAATGCATGTAATGGCCGCAAAAGCCCAGGCCGCTCAGAATGCGCTTGGCGAGTTTGTCTTCAGCGCTGACCGCTTCGGGTATGTCTACCGGTTGCGACGGGTCACCGCCGGGCTCATGCGGACGAAGGTTAAGGGGTTCATCGCACATGAATTCGTATCGCTCCTTTCTTTAGTTAGGTAGTGGGATTGTTTTGTGCCTAACTAATCTAGGAGTGGCCGACAGGAATGTCAAGGTACCAAACTTATTTAGTTACGGCGCTGCAAAAACATCGGGGTAGTCGTTGGGGACGTTCTTAAACGACTAGTTGTTGGGGACGTTCTTGTTCGACTAGTCATTTAGGAACGTCCCCAACGACTAACTTCAAAACTATGCCGGATTACGGGGCTGAACTGCGGATTGTCGACCATACCGAAATTGGTAAAAAGAAAACCGCAGGTAGAAGGCTTGCTATGATTTGAAAATAGAGGGTGTGGTTGACTCATTCAGGTTCAGCCCCGTAATCCGGTGTAGTTTTGAAATGGCGCTGAATGAGTGGCGGCGAATGAGCCGCAATGAAGCAGGCTGGGCCCCTCGTTTCCGAAACCTTTCCGCAACAAACTGTCCTCCACGGTGCAAGCTTTCGTCCGCAGCGTTCCCTGCGCTACACTTAGTCGCACTGTGGCGCCGCCGCGCCTCGCCCGACCCAAGGGGGACATTCATGAAGAACACTCAGCTGCTGCTGATCAACGATATGTGCGGCTATGGCAAGGTCGCGCTTTCCGCCATGCTGCCGGTGCTGTCGCACATGGGTTACCGTATCCATAATCTGCCGACGGCACTTGTGTCCGATACGCTCAACTACCCCAAGTTCTACATCCACGACACCACCGAGTACGTGCGTCAGAGTCTTGCCATCTGGGAAGAGCTCGGCTTTGAGTTCGACGCCATCTCGACCGGCTTTATCGTGACCGAGGAAGAGACGCGCATCATCTCGGACTTTTGCCACCGCCGTGCGCAAAAGGGCACCAAGGTGTTCGTCGACCCCATCATGGGCGACAACGGCAAGCTCTATGCGGGCGTGCCCGAGTCCACGATTGGCCTTATGCGGCACCTGCTCGAGTGCGCCGACTACGCGGTTCCCAACTACACCGAGGCCTGTTTGCTCACCGACACGCCTATCGTCGAGCAAATCACGCCCGATGAGGCCCGCGCCCTTGTGGACGCCGTGCGCGAGCTGGGTGCCAAGTCGGTGGTCATTACGAGCGCCGTAGTCATTGGCACGAACGCGGTTATCGGTTACGACCATGTGGCGGGGGAGTACTTTACGATTCCCTTTGAGCTCATTCCGGTCTATTTCCCGGGCACGGGCGACACGTTCTCGGCGGTGCTCGTCGGCCGCGTTATGGCAGGCTGGAGTCTGCAGTGCGCGACGTCCGATGCCATGCGTGTGGTGGCTGAGCTTATCGAGCGCAATGCCGACCAAGAGGACAAGTCGGCCGGCCTTCCCATCGAGGCCTGCCTGGATGTGGTTGACCATGAGTAACGCCGACGAGAGCAGCACCGAGGCAGCGGGCGAGAACAGGCCGCTCGGCGCGCCGCGTGGCAAGCGTCCGCGTATCCGTATTAGCTGCGTGGACCAGCTGGGTGCGTGCCGTTGTCACCACGGGCACAAGCCGGGCGATGTCTTCGACTTCGATCGCGATCGCGGCAAGATGTGCGCCATGGCCTGCCACGTGGGCTTTCCCTATATCGATATCCTGCGCTATGGCGGGACCGTGCCTGGCAACGAGCCCGGCACGGCAAAGTTCTGCTGCCCCGAAGTCGATACACTGAACGTCTGGCTTGCCAAGATCGTTGACGAGTAGTCGAGCGCAATGTGTCAAAGGGACAGCCCCTTTGACACATTCGCCGGTGGTGCCCCTTCTTTTGCTTATAATCTCAAATCTCTGCATTTCATCAGATTTTAGGTTCTAAAAATTCTGCGTTTCATCGATAATCAAGCATATAAAACTTTGCATTTCATTCGATAACACCGAGGGGAGAGCCTATGCTGCGCAGGAAAATAGCGGCAGAGCTGGAGCGTTGGCTGAAGTCTTCCGAGCAAAAGGCCTTGTTCATTACGGGTTCTCGCCAGATTGGCAAAAGCTATTCGATTCGCGCATTTGGCAAAGCCAACCATGCAACCTACATCGAGCTTAACCTCATGGAAAACCGCCAGGCAAAAGATGCTCTTCTCGAGGCGCGGAATGCCGATGATTTCATCAGCAGGGTGACGCTTCTTTCGGGAAAGTCGATTGCACCAGGCAAAACGCTCGTGTTTATCGATGAGGTCCAAGAGGCCCCCGACATCATGACGATGGCAAAGTTCCTTGTTGAGGACGGGAGGTGCCGCTGGGCGTTTTCGGGGTCAATGCTCGGGACCCAGTTCAAGGGCGTCAGGTCCTATCCCGTGGGGTATGTCCACGAGCTTAGGATGTTCCCGCTCGATTTTGAGGAGTTTTGCTGGGCAATCGGGGTGAGCGAGGGGGCTCGCCAAACGATACATGACGCGTGTACCAGCGAGAGGCCCGTTCCCGATTACATTCATGACGCGATGATGGCAAACTTCAGGACCTATACCGTTGTCGGCGGAATGCCGGAGGTTGTGCAGCGTTTCCTTGACACGCAGGGCGACCTTGCCTCTGTTCGTCAGCTACAGTCAGAGCTCAACGAACAGTACCGGCGGGATATCTCCAAGTATGCAAGCGGGCGAGCCCTTCAGGCGCAGAGCATCTACGATCAGCTCCCTATTATGCTCGAGGGCGAAAACAAGCGCTTCGTGCTCAATTCCATTGGCCCCAAGGCTTACTACGAGAAGTATCAGCGAGATTTTGTATGGCTTGTCGATGCCGGCGTTGCTCTCAAAGCCGATATCGTAACCGAGCCAAAATCGCCCCTGCTCAAGACGGCACGGCCATCGCAGTTCAAGCTATATCAATCGGATACGGGCATGTTGATGGCGCGCTACCCCGTTGGAGTCGCCCAAGCGGCGTATCTTGATAGCAAGGAGCCCAATCTGGGCGGCATTTACGAAAACGTGGTGGCCCAGCAGCTAGCTGCCCAAAATCGCCAGCTTTACTACTATCAGACAAAAAAGCGCGGTGAAGTGGACTTTGTGGTCGATGGACCGGATGGGACGGCTGTTCCGATCGAGGTTAAATCGGGCTCCTATTACCACGCGCACGCTGCGCTCGGTCGTGTGCTTGATACGGCTGAATATGGCGTAAGGCTCGGG
>DBGFLF010000284.1:0-12086 GCA_048528725.1 Collinsella sp. | reverse complement strand
CGTTTGCCCAGATAAAACCTGCCAAAATAAACCTGTCCCTAATTGGCAGGTTTTGACACCTCAGAGGCGGGCGATGCTACAATCTGGCTTGTACTTGAAACGCATCAAAGGGGCCGCTATGGCAAAGGTAAAAATCAGCGACGTCGCGCGCGAGGCCGGGGTTTCGTTGGGCACGGTTTCCAACGCGCTCAACCATCCCGAAAAGCTGCGCCCCGAGACCCTCAAACTCATCAACGAAACCATCAATCGACTGGGCTACCTGCCCAACCAAAGCGCCCGTCAGCTCGCAGGCGGCGCCACCAAGTCCTTTGGCCTGGTGCTCCCCCGTCTCGATCACGGCTTTTCGCTCCAAATTGCCAGCGGCGCCCATAACGAGGCCCGCAAGCACGGTTACGACCTGCTCATCGCCAACGCCGATAACGACGATATTCTCCAGGACCATTACCTGCGCTACTTTATGGGCACCCAGATGTCCGGCGTCATGGTTCAGCCCATGGCATCCCCCGACTGGCACCCCGCTATGACCAAGATGCCCGTGCCGATTGTCCACCTGGACATCCATTGCTCCGAGCCCGGCTACTACGCAGCGGCCGACAACGAGGCACAGGGGCGCATTATCGCCGAGCTCGCCATCGCCCGCGGCGCACACCACATCACCGTTGTGGGCAGAGCGGCATTCATGCAGCTCACCCTGCGCGTACTTGGCATTCACAAGGCCCTCGCCCTGCATCCCGATATCAAAATTGAGGTCATTGACGCCGGGGAGTGGAATACCGCAGCCGACGGCTACAGCATTGGCGCTCAGATTGCCGGGCGCCCTGCCAACGAACGCCCCGATTTTGTCGTCGGCCTGACCGACGTGTTGGCCTCGGGCGTTATCTCGGCATTGGTCGACAAAGGCATCTCCGTCCCCGAGCAGGTTCGCGTGGCCGGATGCGACGGCAACCCACTCGCTTGGAGCGGATCGGTCCCGCTCACTACGGTAGCGCCCCCGGGCTACGAGATTGGCCGCAAGGGTGTCCAACTGCTGATGGAGCAAATCGAGAACAAGGTCCCGACAAAGACCAAGCATATCCGCGTCGGCTCTGCAGCGCGCACCGTCACCGCAGCCACCACCGCGGAGGACATCAACCGCCAAGAACTGGTACGTCCGTTCCTACTGGAGCGCGCCAGCACCCAGGCAAGCACCCAGACCGACGCTACGGCCATCAACCTCGGCGCGTATCTATAGCACGCCCGCAAGTATGCTAAGTCGCCGTTTAAGCAAAAGGGGCCCGACCATTGCCGGGCCCCTTTTGCTTAAACGCAAAGACGGTCAATCGCGCGCTTCAACGCCGCAATTGTCTAGCGTACGGCCTTGACCGCCGCCGCCAGATCGAACAACGTGTCGAGCACGACCTCGCAGCCATCCACCACGTCCTGCGGCAGCGGCACGATATCGGGCACAGCAAAGACATGGCAGCCGGCCGTGATACCCGAGACGCAGCCGTTGCGCGAATCCTCGACCACGGCGCACTCCTCGGGGGCAAAGCCCGCGCGCTCGCAGGCGAGCAGATACATCTCGGGGTCGGGCTTGCCGTGCACGACGTCCTCGCCACAGGTCACCGTTTCAAACTTGTCAAAGAGGCCGACCATCTTAAGGTTGCGCTCGGCCGTAGCGAGGCGCGACGACGTCGCTAGACCCACGTGATAGCCCGCAGCCAGCAGCTCGTCTATGCACTCGGCGGCGCCGGCCTTAAGCTCCAGTTCGGTCTTGACCATCTCATCGCGAATCTCCTTGTGGCGGGCATAGACCGCCTCGGTGGTTTCGTGGCTGCCGTAATGCTTATCAAGGATGTCCATGACATCGGGTAGGGTGCGACCGATAAACTGATGGATCAGCGCTTCATCAATCGCGACCCCCAGCTCGGCAGCGCCCGCCTTCCATGCCTTAATGCCCAAACGCTCGGTATCGACCAGCGTTCCGTCCATGTCAAAAATTACAGCCTTGATCATATCGGCCCCCTCACCGGATTGCGTTACTGACACTCTACCGCACTTTACAAATTTGTATATAACGTATATAGCATATTGTGCCTTCGTTACATAGATAGAAGTCTTATGACAAGCAGCACGATAGGATTATAGTTTTCGACCAAGCACATATTGGTAAGGAACGTTTTATGCTTTCAGACACCACCGCACCTGCAGAGGAGCTTCAGTACAAACTCGCAGCGCTCGAGCAGCTGCTTTTGGCATACGGACGCGTCGCCATCGGCTTTTCCGGCGGCGTCGACAGCGGCTTTTTAGCCGCGGTCTGCGCCCGCATCATGCCTGCCAGCACGCTTCTCGTTCACCTCACCACGCCGCTCATCGGCACGCCTGAACAGGCTTCGTTTGAGCGCTCCGTTGACGAGCAAGCCAATGAGGAGCCGCATTTTAAGCTCCCTGTGCTCAATCTTTCGATCGATCAGTTGCAGCTCCCCCAAGTAGCCTGCAACGATGCCAATCGCTGCTACCACTGCAAGCACGCCGGCTTTACCGCTATCGTCAACCACGCCAAGTCGCTCGGCTTTCCCACCGTCATCGATGGCAGCAATGCAAGCGATCGCGGTGACTACCGCCCTGGCATGCGCGCGGCAGAAGAGCTCGGCGTACGCTCCCCTCTTATGGAGGTCGGCTTTACCAAGGACGAAGAGCGCGAGCTGCTGCGCGCGTGGGGCTATTCTGTTTGGAACTTGCCGGCAGGCGCCTGCCTTGCCACACGCGTCCCCACGGGCGAGGAACTTACGCGCGAAAAGGTCGACCTGATTCGCGCCTGCGAGGATTACCTGCACGATCTTGACCTGGCGCAGGTGCGTGCACGTCTCGTCGGCGGCTGCATGCATATCGAGGCCGCTCCCGCAGATGTCACCAAGATCGCCGCCCTCGGCGGTGCTACCGTCGATTCCGAGGGCAAGACCCCGCTGCCCGCCGCCATCGAATCCGCGCTACGAGAGCTGGGCTGCGCCCACATCTCCCCCGAGGTCACCCCCTACATCCACGGCAACATGAATCTTTAGGTTACGCCGTTTTACAAACGGCGTACCTGCTCGGCGCTGCGCGGGCTCCGGGCACGGCAATCTGACGTTCAACTTCACGGGCGCGACCAAAAGGTCAGCGCCCGCTTGTTTCACGTCACCTTACCGCACCCGGAGCCTGCTCGCTCGCATATGCTCAACCTGCACTGCGTTAACTGACCTACCAAAAAGGGACAGGTTTATTTTGGCAGGTTTTATCTGGGGAAATATCGCGAGGCAGTCGCCCCTCTAGCACCCATCAAACTTCGAGAGACGATAGAGGGGCAATTCGGCTGCATCTACTTCTTCCGATAGCGGCGGTTGCGGCTCGTCGACGAACTCATTGCTTCGATGAGCCCTTTATCCGCCATTTTTGGCAGATGGTAGCTGACGGACGAATTTTGGCATTCCGTCTCTCTAAAACAATAGATTTATCTCTCTAACTTTAGAGAGATAAGTGCCTTGTTTTAGAGAGACATTTAGAGAGATGTATCGAATTCGCTGCTAGATTGCCTAATGCTATCTCTCTAACCAACCTTCCCTTTAGAGAGACATTTAGAGAGACGAGTGCGACCTCTCTAATCATGGGCTCCACTCTTTAAGGCGCACACTTCCTAACCGTGCCCTAAGTTGCGGTGAAATAGTCCCCGATTAACCTGCCAAAAAGGGACAGGTTTATTTTGGCAGGTTTTATCTGGGGAAACGCAAACAGGGCCGCGACACCTATATGGCGTCGCGGCCCTTTTCCTTGGAGAAGGATCAATTGATTGAACGGGATGACTGTTCTAGTCTTCGAGTCCGCTATTGATGAGCTCCGCAATCTCAACGGGATCGGTGCTCGCACGCACTTTGTCACGGAAACCGGCGTCCATCAGCATCACGGCAGCCTTGGAGAGCAAGCGCAGGTGCGTGGTTCCTGCCTCGCCGGCAGGCACGTACAGCGCGAGCGCAACATCGACGGGCACACCATCGAAGCTCGGCCATTCAACGGGCTCGACCAGCTTAAGCACGGCAACGCCCGGCGTGTGGATAGCATCGCTTTTGGCATGTGGAACGGCAAAACCGGCGACAAGGCCAGTCTCGGCCTCGTTCTCGCGAGCCATGAAGGCAGTCTCTACGGCAGATGCGTCGCCAGCAAAGCCGAGCTCGACGGCCTGATCGGACAAATAATGTAGGGCGTCCTCGCGCGAGGCGGCGGTATACCCGATTGTCACTTGGTTGGCAGATACAAATCCCATGGAAACCTTCCTTACAACACGGACCTGACCGCAGCTTCGATGCCGTCGGCGTCCAAACCGTACTTGTGCAGCAAATCGACCGCAGGGCCGGACTCGCCATACACATCGCGCACGCCGACGCGACGCATCGGCACCGGATGCTGCTCCGCGAGCACCGAGGCCACGGCCTCGCCAAGACCACCGATAATCGAATGCTCCTCGGCAGTGACCACGCGACCGGTCTTCTTGGCGCTGGCAACCACCAGGCGCTCATCAAGCGGCTTGATCGTGTGCATATTGATGACCTCGGCATCGATACCATCGGCAGCGAGCGCCTCGGCAGCCTCAAGCGCCTCGGCGACCATAAGGCCACAAGCGATGATGGTCACATCGGACCCCTCGCGCACGACCACGCCGCGACCAATCTTGAACTCATAGTCCTCGTGATCGTTGATGACCGGTGTTGCCAGGCGGCCGAAGCGCATGTAAACCTGGCCCTCAAACTCATAGGCGGCGCGCACGCAAGCGCGAGCCTCGATGTCATCGGCGGGAACGATTACCGTCATACCCGGGATCGTGCGCATGAGCGCGATGTCCTCGCAGCACTGATGCGTGGCGCCGTCTTCACCGACCGAGATACCCGCATGCGTGGCACCGATTTTGACGTTGAGGTGCGGATAGCCAATGGAATTACGCACTTGTTCGTACGCACGGCCGGCGGCGAACATGGCAAAGGTGCTCGCAAAGGCGACGTGGCCCGTGGTCGCAATGCCGGCGGCGAGCCCCATCAAGTTGCTCTCGGCAATGCCGGCATCGTAGAAGCGCTCAGGGTGCGCAGCCTTAAACTTACCCGTCTGCGTAGCGGCAGCCAGGTCGGCATCGAGCACTACAAAGTCATCGTGCTCATTGCCCAGCTCGACGAGCGCCTCGCCGTAGCTTACGCGCGTGGCGACTTTTTTGACCTCTGCCATTAGAGCTCCTCTCCTGCGGCCGCGAGCTCGGCCATGGCCTGCTCAAACTGTTCATCGTTGGGCGCCTTGCCATGCCAGCCAACCTGGTTCTCCATAAAGGAGACGCCTTTGCCCTTCACCGTCTCGGCGATGATAGCGACGGGCACGCCGGTCACCTCACGAGCCTCAGCGAAAGCCGCCTCAATCTGCGCCATGTCGTTACCGTCGGCGAGCTCGATCACATGCCACTTAAAGGCGCGGAACTTGTCAGCGAGCGGCATGGCCGAGTTGACCTCATCGATCGTGCCGTCAATCTGCAAGCCGTTGTGGTCGACGACGGCAACAAGATTGTCGAGCGCATGGTTGCCGGCAAACATGGCCGCCTCCCACACCTGGCCCTCCTCGCACTCGCCGTCGCCCAGCAACGTGTAGACGCGGTAGCTGTCACCCCAGTGCTTTGCGGCGAGTGCCATTCCAACCGCGGCGGAGATGCCCTGACCGAGCGATCCGGTGGACATATCGATGCCAGGGGCGTCGTTCATGTTGGGATGGCCCTGCAGTCGGCTGCCAATATGACGCAGCGTCTCGAGCTCTTCGACGGGAAAATAGCCGCGATTTGCCAACACCGAATACAGGCCCGGCGCCGCGTGACCCTTGGAGAGCACAAAGCGATCGCGATCGGCCTTGTGAGGGTCGGCAGGATCGATATTCATTTCCTCAAAGTACAGATACGTCATGATGTCGGCAGCACCGAGCGATCCACCCGGATGTCCCGACTTGGCCGCGTGAACCGCAGTCACGACACCCTTCCTGACCTCATTGGCGACCTTCGCCAGCTCCTGGTTGGTCATACGAATTCCTCTCTTGAGAACAACCCCGGCACCGGATGACGCGATGCCGGGGCAATCCACTCGTTAAGCCTGAGCGACGACCTTCTGCCAATCAGCCTCAAAAGAGGCAAGGCCCTGGTCGGTCAGCGGGTGATGCAAGCATTTCTTAAGGGCTGCCATGGGCACGGTCGCGATATCGGCGCCAAGCAGCGCGGCCTGGGTTACGTGGTTGGGCGTACGAACCGAGGCGGTGATGATCTCGACGGTGTCGTCGACGTTCTTGCCCGTCCAGTCGTAGTTCTTAATGCAGGTCACGACGTTGTCGAGCTGCGAGATACCGTCCTCGGCGATGTCGTCGAAACGACCGACAAACGGGCTGATGTAGCGAGCACCGGCGTTGGCGGCCATAAGGGCCTGCGTCGGCGAGAAGACGAGCGTCATGTTGACGCGCACGCCAGCATCGGCCAGCGCACGGCAGGCGGCAAGGCCGGCCTCGCACACGGGAAGCTTGACCACGATGTTGGGGGCGAGGGCGGCAAGGCGCTTGCCCTCCTCGATCATACCCTCGGCAGTGGTCGCGGTAGACTCGGCGGACACGGGCAGGCCCTCGCAGAGCTCGGCAATCTTGAGCATATGCGGCTCAAAGTCGGCAAGCTTGCCGCCGGTCTTGGCGTACAGGGACGGGTTGGTGGTAACACCGGCCAGGCAGCCCCAGCTCTTGGCCTCGGCAATCTCGTCCAGATTGGCGGTATCGATAAAGAACTTCATGGTGCAAACTCCTTCGAAGGAATCCAAAACTCAAAAAATAGGACAAAGGGGATGTCCCTTTGTCCTATGTGCCGGGCCTGCAGCTGGGACATGCCCCAGGCCCGGCGTCGCGTAGGAAAAGCTACTTACTCGGCAAGAGCGGCCTCGATGCGGGTCGTGACGCCCTTGAGGTTAAGACCGACGACGTACTGCTTGATCGGGCGCTTGATGTGCTCGATGACAAAGCGCTTGCCGTCGATGTCCTGAGCGGCGAGGTTGCGGTAGAGCTTCTCGACCTGCTCCTTGACCTCAGGATCGTTGAACGCATAGTGACCGGAGACATCCAGGATCTTCAGGCTGAGCTCATCGTCGGCAAGGATGTCGTCGACCTGCAGGTTGACGTCGTCGCCAGTCATCCACTTGCGCCAGCGCTCGGTCTTGATAGCCTTGACCAGCAGAGTGTGATACAGGTCGGAGGGGTCATCGCACAGACCGTTGTCGACCAGGATCTGCTCGGTGGCGCAGAGCTTGAGGTAGGCGCGGGTCTCCTCGGTGCCATACTGCGGAGCAACGTTGGAGGCGGTCACGTGTGCCGGGATGTGCTCGAGCAGCGTCGCGTCGTCCAGATAGTCGGCGTTGTGCTCCTTCAGGCCCACGCCGTAGCGCTTAGCCATGTCGGCGAGCTCGCGGGCATTCTTGAAGTTGTAATGGCCGACCTGCTCGGTCCAACGGGTGAGCGTACCGGTCTGGCCGACGATAAAGGTGGGCATGGGGCAGCCGCGCTTCTCGAGCTCGGGCTGCAGCTGAGAAATGAACTCCTCGTACTTATCGGTAGAGGTCAAGCCGCCATTGGTCTCCTCGGTACCGACCTCATAGGCAACCTCGGGCAGGTTATGCTCGCGACGGTACTGCTCAAGGTAGTCGATAAGATCAATCGTGCGGCGAAGCACCACGTCGAGCGGAATAACCTTGCCGATCTGATAGGGGTCCTTGGTGGGGTCGACCATCAGCAGGTCAAAGCCCGCCTCCATGTCGGCGACGAAGGACTTGCGGGCGAGCTCCATGGCCTCGTCCTCGGGCAGGTGGGCGTTACGCTCCTCGTCGCGCTGCCACGGACCGCCGTGATCGCGGCACAGGTAGTACGGACCGGTGTAACCCACCTCGTCGGCAACCTTCTTGATGTCGGCGGCAAAGCGCGTCTGGTCCCAACCGTTGACGTAGCCGGCGCCCATCTCGTCCATATCGACCTGGTTGCGACTGGCGATAAACATGGGCGGGAAATCCTCGTCCTTGGCAAGCTCGAACACGGCCTGAATCAGGTTGGGGCTCATGGGGCCAATGCCGACCATGGTTGCGTGATCGCCGCTGTCCTGCAGCTTGAGCATACCCTGAACGGCCTGGCGGATGGTGAGGTTGGACATTTTGTTCTCCTTCTCCAGAGGATTTTTGACAAAAGTTCCCTGGGACCCAGATGCGGGCCCTATCAGTACGGATGGATTTTGTTGTGTAGGGGCGGTTGTGCGGAGTCAAATCCATCCCTCCGCACAACCGGAGTCCTTAAAGGTTTACTTGGCCTGCTTATCGAGCGTGGGCTTCATGGCAATCAGGATTGCAGCGGCGACCACGGCGCCAATCACGATGTCCAGGCAGAACAGCGCGACGTTGTTGGTGGCCAGGGCGACGATAAAGCCACCGTGCGGGACGTAGCAGTCGATACCCTGGAAGGCGGCGAGCGCCGCACCCACGGCAGAGCCGATGCAGATGCCGGGCAGGGTGTGGCCAAGGTCCTTGACCGCGAAGGGGATAGCGCCCTCGGTAATGCCGATGCAGCCCATGAACAGTGCGGAGATGCCCATCTGGCGGTCGGCGTCATCGAACTTGTTCTTGGCAATGAGCGCTGCAAGACCGCAGGCGATCGGGGGAACGGCGACGGCGACGCGGAACATACCGTTAGGACCGTAGATACCGGAGGCCATGATGGCCATGGTGAAGGTCGAGGCGGTCTTGTTGATGGGGCCACCCATATCGAAGGCAGTCATAACGCCAATGACCAAGCCCAAGACGACGGCGGAGCCGCCCTGCAGGCTGCCGAGCACGCTGGTGAGCCAATCCATCACAAAGCCAAGCGGCGTGGCCAGGATGTAGATGTAGGCCATGCCCAGGACGAGCGAGGTCAGAATCGGGATGATCAGGATCGGCATGATGGTCTGGATGGTGTTGTTGACCTTCCAGGTCTTCATCCAGCGGACAAAGTAGCCGCAGATGACCGCCATGATCATGGCGCCCAAGAAGCCGGTCGAAACGCTGTTGCCGTTAGGGGTAACGACCGCGTTGTTGACCAGGTAGCCCAGGACAAAACCGGGGGCGAGCGCGGGCTTGCCGGCCATCGAGTAGGAGATGTATGCCGCAAGCACCGGGATCATCATGGAGATGCCGGCCATGCCGATGGTGTTAAGACTCACCATCAGCGGGTTCGTAACCTCCATGCCGTTGGCGCCGGCGGTACCGGATGCCAACGATAAGGCGAGAAACACGCCGCCGATAACGACGATGGGGATAAAATAGGAAACGCCGGTATTGAATGCATTGAGCAGCGTCTTGCCAGGATCGGCAAAGATAGACTGCTTGGACGCCGGTGTCGGGGCCTGCGGGGCAGCGGAGACGGCCTTCTTCTCTGCCTTGGCCTCGGCCTTGGGCGCGTCAACGGCACCACCCGTCGCCTTGATAATCTCAACAGCCTGGTCGATGATCTTGACCGGATCGGCGATCACATCGGAAGTACCGACCTTGAGGAACTTGCCCTCGGCCATCTTCTGCTCAAAACGGTCCTCGTTCTCAACACCCACGTCGACGGACTCCAGGACCAGGTCGGCGGAGTCCACGTCTTCCTGCGTGAGCTCATTCTCGATACCCAGGCCACCCTGAGCCTCGACCTTGCACTCGATGCCACGGGCGGCGCATTCATCCTGAATCGCCTTCTGGGCCATATACGTGTGGGCGATACCCACAGTACAGGCGGCAACGCCTACGATCTTCATTGCTTCCCTCTTTTCATAGAGTTGCGTGCGCAAGACACCGTTTGCGGAGGCCTCCGGAGCATCCCCTGCCGTTTGGACTTGCTGTCTTTTCGACAAGAACAATATAGGTGCTCGTTTTTCTTAATGCCAGCTTATTTCGGTAAACGCGCAGGTCAGAGCGTTGGTTATGCGATTTAGTTATGCGTTTAACCAAAAATGAATCCTGCGATTTTGCCCTCGATTTCAAAAGTCAAGAAGTATTTGATTTTCTCGGTAGACGGCAGATGCGCATGCCGGTCACAAATTTCGACCCCACCCGTATGCCGCATTTGTTGCATACTCATATGAAAGGAAAAAGCCGCTCACCGAAGCGTATCCCTCACCAAGACTCAAAGTCATCATGTTGGAAAATGCTCATCTGTCGGAAGGAGTCGCTGTGGCAAAACAGCGCGTTACGATCGCAGACGTCGCTCGAGAGGCGGGAACCTCGACGGCAAGCGTCTCGTATTACCTCAACGACAAACGAGAAAAGCTTAGCGAGAAGACGCAAAACAAAATCGCGCGCGTCATTATGGAACTCGGATACGTTCCCAACGCCCAAGCGCAGACGCTCACCGGCAAGCAAACCCACGTCATTGCCATCATCATTTTGGATAACACCAACAAATGGGCGGGGCTCGTTCTCAATGGCATGGAGCAGGTCATGCTCCCCGCGGGCTACCAGACGGTCGTTTGCACGAGTAACTTTAACCCCGAGACCGAGCTCATGTACGTCGACAAGATGCTCTCGCTGGGCGTCGATGGCTTTATCATCCAGCCCACGGCAAACTTCAAAGCCGTGCACGACCGCATTAGACGCGCCGGCAAGCCGGTCGTCTTTTTCGATGCGGCCATCTATAGCCCAGGTACCAGCTGGATCAAAACCAACCTTTACGACGGCGTGTACAACGCCACACAGGCACTCCTCGACGCCGGCTACGAAGATTTCTTTTCCATTGCCGCCAACATGACCGAAATGCGCACCCGCATGGAGCGTTTTCAGGGGTATGCCGAGGCGCTGGCCGCGAATGGGCAGCTCTACAAAGCGATTCCCATCGATCACAACAAGCCGTCAATCAACGAGCTTACCGAGTACTTTAAATTCAAGTTCAATCCCGCCAAACGTACGCTCATCTTTGTCCAAAACCAATGGGCGCTCCCCCGCGTCTACAAGGCGCTTCAGCCCATGGCCCATCTGCTTCCGCAGCAAATCGGCCTTTTGGGACTCAACTGCGAAGACTGGACTAATCTCACCACGCCGACCGTCTCCACCATCATCGAGCCCGTCGACCAGGAAGGTCGCGAAGCAGCCGAGATGCTGCTCGCCCTACTTGACGGCAGCAGCGAACCCGGCGAGCAGCGCATTCTCGAGTGCAAGCTCAACTGGCTCGACTCCACCTCAATCTAGACCGCGGGACAAATGAATCAGTAGCATCTATCCCAAATCTTGAGTATTTGTTCGACAGAACGGCCCCTGCCGGCTCCTGCTAGACTGGTAGATTCCCAACCGTCCATCCAGGAGCCTCAATGTCGCACAAGCCCGCCTACAAGCAAGTACTTTCCATCGGCACCGCCCTGGTGTTGGGGTTTGCGCTGTTTACGGGATCGCTCGACGGAGCTCCCAAGCTGCTGTCGCCGCAATGCGATGAACAGGCGGCGGCCCTGGCCGAAAAGCAAGACGAGAGCCCCAGCCGAACCGAAGACGAGGCGAACCTGGTTGCCCGGCTCGAATCGGGAACAGAGAGCTCCTCGGACTCCCAAAATAGCCAAGACTCTGGCGATGGCTCCGATTCCGCTGCAACCGACACCGGTGACGACGCCTCCGCGGACAGTGCCACCACCCCTATCGACGAGGTCGAAAACCCCGATCTCGACCGCGCCCGCGGCGTATATCTCAGCAGCATTCCCGACTACGCCGGCAACCCCTACGTTGCCTTGCGCGCCGACAGCACGCACCCGCTCGGCACGCCGTCATTCACGCTCGATGAATACGTGCGCGCCACAGAAGAGGGCTGCTTTAAGAAGTTCTCCAAGCTCGACAGCTTGGGTCGCACTCGCAAAGCGCTCGCCTGCGTGGGCCCCGAATCGCTCGGTCAAGGCAAGCGCGGCGATATCTCGCGCATCCATCCTGCCGGTTGGCACCAGCAGTGCTACGACTTTATTCCGGGCCAGAGCCTCTACAACCGCTGCCACCTTATCGCCTGGTCGCTCTGCGGCGAAAACGCGAACCGCAAGAATCTCCTCACCG
>DBGFLF010000283.1:0-2323 GCA_048528725.1 Collinsella sp. | reverse complement strand
GTACCCCGACGCCAGGAAGTACGAGACCCTTACCTTTACCAAGGTGCTGGAAGACCGTCTGGCTGTTATGGACGGCACTGCCGCCACCCTCTGCCGCGACAACAAGCTCCCCATCCTGGTCTTTGACCTGGCCGACCCGGACAACATTGCAAAGGCCGTGCAGGGCGAGAACGTTGGCACCCTGGTCTATGAGGGCTGAGCATAGCCCGCATCCCCGTACCATAGAATGGAACAGGCAGCAATTACAGCGCCTGTGCAGAACAATATATAACAGGAGAAAAGGACAATGAGCAGCAACACCAAGGCATTTGAAGAAAAGATGAAGAGCTCCGTGGAGCATCTGGACCGCGAGCTGGCCGCTGTGCGTGCAGGCCGCGCCAACCCCGCCGTTCTGGACAAGGTGAGCGTGGACTACTACGGTGCCCCCACTCCCATCCAGCAGGTGGCCTCTGTGGCCGTGAGCGAGGCCCGCACCCTGACCATCACCCCCTGGGACCGCACCCTGCTGCGCGCCATCAGCAAGGCCATCATGGCCAGCGACGTGGGCATCACCCCCATTGATGACGGCTCCACCATCCGCCTGAACTTCCCGGCTCCCACCGAGGAGCGTCGTCGCGAGCTCGTTAAGGAGTGCCGCGAGTACGCCGAGCAGGCCAAGGTCTCCATCCGCAACATCCGCCGCGACTTTAACAATAAGCTTGAGCGCGACGAGGAGCTCACCGAGGACGATGTTCGTCGCGAGCAGGCCAAGGTTCAGAAGCATACCGACGAGTATGTTGCCAAGGTCGAGGAGCTTCTGAAGGAAAAAGAAGCCGAGGTCATGGAGATCTAAGGTGCAATACGACGAGCATAAACTGGTCGAGTACTTTGCCGACGCCCCTGCGGGCGTCGGTTTTTCCGACCTTGACCTCAATAACATTCCGCACCATATTTCGTGTATCATGGACGGCAACGGCCGCTGGGCCACGGCGCGCGGTCTTGCCCGCACCGAAGGCCACAAAGCCGGCATCGTCTCGCTGCGCGAGATTATTACCGCCTGCGTGCGCCTGGGCGTCGACGTGCTTTCGGCCTATGCGTTTTCGACCGAAAACTGGAATCGGCCGCAGCACGAAGTCAACGTTCTGATGCACCTGTTTGCCAAGACGTTTATCGATGAGCTGCCGCTGCTTAAGCGTGAGAACGTCCGCGTTGTCTTTTTGGGCGATATTTCCGCGCTGCCCAAGAAGACCCGCGACGTCTTTGAGCGCGGCCTTGCCGAGTGCGCCGACCATACCGGTATGACGCTGGCGCTGGCCGTTAACTACGGTGCCCGTGCTGAGATCACCCGCGCTGTCCGCCAGATCGCGCTTGATGCGGCTGCCGGCAAGATCGATCCCGCCGCTATCGACGATGATATGGTGGCTTCGCACCTGTACACCGCTGGGCTGCCCGATCCGGAGCTTGTGATTCGCACCTCTGGCGAGCTTCGTCTTTCGAACTATCTGCTGTGGCAGGTTGCCTATTCCGAGTTCTATGTCACCGATACCTATTGGCCCGACTTTGACCGCTGGGGCCTTGTCGACGCCATTTTGGCCTACCAGGGTCGCGACCGTAGGTTTGGTGGACTGAGCAAGACCGAGGAGGCTTAATCGTGTCCGAACGTCCCAAGGCATCCGCTCCCAAGGCGCCTACTTCCGCGAAGCCCGCGCGTAAGGCTTCCGCTGCAGGGGCGCCTGCAGCGAAGAGCGGCTCCGGTTCGTGGCTGGCGGGCTTTATCACCCGTGCCGCCGCCGGTATCGTCTATGCCGTTGTCTTTATCCTGTGCCTGGTTTTGGGTATTGTGCCCACGGCCATCTTCGTGTCCCTCATGAGCGGTCTGTGCTGCTATGAGTTCTTCCGCATGACGAGGCTCGACGGCAAGGTTGCCAACGAGCGCCTTGGTATCGCTGCTGCCGTGCTCTTTCCGCTCTCGGCTCTGGGCGATTCGCTGCTGTTGAACGCCCTGCTGTTCGCTTTGATGCTTGCGGTCGGTATCTGGTATGTCCGGTCTCCGCGCACTCGCATCTCTGACGTTGCCGTGACGCTCATGGGCCCTATCTACACTGGCTTTATGCTGTCGGCTATCGTGCTGCTGCGCGATGCCGTGCCCGGTTTTGCCGGCGCCCTGCTTTCGGTGGGCGTTTGCGCGTCCCTTTGGGTCTCCGACTCGTTTGCCTATATCGTGGGCAGCCGCATCGGCAAGCATAAGATGGTTCCCAAGATCTCTCCCAAAAAGAGCTGGGAAGGCTTTGTCGGCGGCATCTTGGGCTCTGTCTTGATCTGGCTCATCCTGTGGGCAACGCAC
>DBGFLF010000282.1:0-3578 GCA_048528725.1 Collinsella sp. | reverse complement strand
GCCCGAGGCTCAGCTCGACGCGATTGACATACTCGCCGACTGCGGCATCACACGCATCCTGACGCATGGTGGCGCTGCCGGTGCGCCGATCGAGGACAACTTCGAAAACCTGGCCCGCTTGATCGAGTATGTGGGCGACCGCTTGACCATCCTTCCCGGCGGCGGCATTTCCACGGTCAACCGCGATACCGTGGCGGCGGCACTGGGCGTCTCCGAGCTCCATGGCACCAAGATTGTGCCGCTGGAGGTGTAGCCCGTGGCACTTGTATTCGATGTCCAGCAGGCGAGCGGTAAGCCCGACGATAATCGTCGCCCTGGCACCGCGTGCCCCTTTTGCGACACGGAGGGGCTTGCCAACATCATCCAGCGCGATGGTGACTGCATCTGGCTCGAGAATAAGTTCAAGACATTGCGGGCCACACGTCAGACCGTATTGATCGAGTCTGCCAATCACGACGCCGACCTGGTGACCTATGAACCGGATGAGCTGCATCATGTGATGCGGTTTGCCCTGGGCTGTTGGCAGCAGATGATCGATTCCCAACAGTACTGCAGTGTGCTCATGTACAAGAACAAAGGCCCGCTTTCGGGCGGCAGCCTCGTCCATCCACACATGCAGATTGTGGGCTTGGAACAGGAGGACGGCTATGCGGCGCTGGCCTCAGCCAACTTTGAAGGCATCAGTGTCTGGCAACAGGGGAGAATCTCGGTCGACATCTCAACCGAACCGATCATGGGGTTCTTTGAGATCAACGTTTCAGCCCCGCAGGGAATCGCTGCCAGCGATGACACGAGAGACCAAGCCGAGGCGGATCTCTTCGCCGATGCGATCCAGGTAGCTCTGCGCTATATCCTGAACGAGCACCACGGTGGTCGCGCAGAGTCGTACAACCTGTTCTTCTATCACCTGGGCGGTCGGACCATTGCCAAGGCGCTGCCACGTTGGGTGGTTTCGCCCTACTTTGTCGGCTATCGTTTGGCCCAGGTCAATGCTGAGACAACGCTCGATATCGATGCTGAGCGCCTGCGTGCGCATCTGGAAACGCTCGTATAGCAAGACTAACACCCGCGTAATGCGGACAGTCTAGCGTGCCATGGCGTCGCGGCCGGCTTCGACGCGCTTGCGCTGGGCGGCGCGCTCCTCGCCGGTCAGACGCTCAAAGAGATGCCCGATAAGCGAGGCGAGTACCTGCTGAAACAGCGTTCCGCACATGACGGGAAACACGACTTCGCCCGGAAAGTACTGCGTGGCGATGACGGCGCCCGAAGAGATGTTACGCATGCCGCAGGTAAAGCACATGGTGGTCGTCTCGCTATATGGCAGATGCAGCGTATGGGCGACCAGAAAACCGACGACAAAGCCACTGATGGCGAAGACCAAAATAAAGAGGGCGACTTCCAAGCGCACCGCGTTCATGTGCAGCACGTACTCGCTCATGGCGGTGGAGTTGGAGGCGATAACGCCCATCATCATGAATTTGCAGGCGGGCGAGAGCACGGGGGAGAGTTTTTCGTGCCCCCATCCGCGCGTGAGCTCGTTGATCACGATGCCGAGCACGGCGGGGATGGCGATCATAAAGGCCATGTCTTGCATCATGCTCGGCACATCGATCGAGACGGTGGCGCCCAGCAGGAGCTTGAGCGTGAGCGGAATCGTCACAGGGGAGATAACCGAGGACGTCAGGATGATGGTGAGCGCGAGCGGGCCGTTGCCGCCGAACATGCTAATCCACATAAAGGCAGTGACCGCCACGGGTACGCTGTACTCGAGCACGATGCCGCAGACAAGGTTGGGATTGGAGCCAAAGAATAACGATCCCATGGCATAGGCCACGATGGGAATAAGCGCCGCCGAGACGAGCAGTGCCAAAATCAGGTGCAGGGGACGGCGGAACACCTCGGCTACCTAGTGGAAGGTGTTGCTGAGCGCACCCTGAAACGTCATAAAGGCGAAGAGGGCGGGAACAATGGGCTTGAGCACGCCAATCTGCTGGGGAAAGAGCACGCCGAGCGCCACGCAAATCGGAACGATGACCTGCATATGCCCCGCGAGGAACTTTCCCAGTCCAGTCCATTGCTTCATATGTCCCGTGACTCCCTTTATCCGCGAACTCGTTTGTATGGATATGCTAGACGCTCGTATGCGTCCGTGCGGCTGAAACGCTCGATTATTTCGAGGCTATTACCGGCATCGTTTACCGAAACCGCGGCGTGCTGCGGCGATTTGCGTCCGCGCCGCACGGTATAATAAATCCGTTCAACAGATCTGCCTGCCGAAGCGGGCATACACAGAGGACTCATCGCTATGAACCGTGAGAGGTATCGCGGCGACCTGCCCCTATCGGGGGTGGGCGCCTATGTCATCGCTTAAGACGACGCATCGCTGGGCGGTCGCTCAGCAAAACCCCGAGCTCGAAAAGGAGCTTTCGGCTGGTCTGGGCATTCCCGGGCTGGTGGCGCGCATTATGGTCGCGCACGGCATTGGCTCCATCAAAGAGGGCCAATTGTTTTTGACACCTTCGCTCGATCGCGACTGGGCCGATCCACTCATTATCCCGGGCATGTCGGTCGTTGCCGACCGCGTCGAGCGTGCTATTCGCAACCACGAGCACATTGCAGTCTTTGGCGATTTTGACGTTGACGGTATTACGTCGACCTGCCTGTTGACCGAGGCGCTGCGCACGTTTGGCGCCGATGTCACGCCGTTTATTCCGCATCGCTTTGATGAGGGCTACGGTCTTTCGCGCGCGGCACTCGACCGCGTTAACGAGCTCGCTCGCCCCCAGCTGATCGTGACCGTCGATAACGGCATTGCCGCCAAGGAAGAGGTTTCCTATTTGGAGGACCTGGGGATCGATTTGGTGGTCACGGACCATCACGAGCCCTCCGACCAGGTGCCGCAGGGTGTGCCCCTGACCGACCCCAAGCTCGAGGACGAGGGCCCCTCGCGCGAGCTTGCCGGTGCTGGTGTGGCGCTCAAGCTGGTGCAAGTCCTGGGTGAGCGCCTGGGCAAGCCGTCGTATTGGCGTTCGCTAATCGAGGTCGCGGCGCTGGGCACCGTGTCCGACATGATGCCGCTCACGCCCGAGAACCGCGCGCTGGTTGCCGAGGGCATCCAGCAGATGCGCGTAACCGCTCGCCCCGGCTATATCGCGCTTGCCGCGCTTGCCAAGGCGGACCTTTCGAGCATTACGGCGGATGGCCTGTCATTCTCGCTCATTCCCCGCTTAAACGCTG
Source organism: Collinsella sp. (assembly GCA_048528725.1). Taxonomy (GTDB): domain Bacteria; phylum Actinomycetota; class Coriobacteriia; order Coriobacteriales; family Coriobacteriaceae; genus Collinsella. The sequence continues at coordinate 341 of DBGFLF010000282.1, read as the reverse complement.
CCGGCCGCATGGCCGATCCCAAGCTGGCGCTCGACCTGCTGCTTGCCCGCAATCCCATCGAAGCAAGCGCGCTGGCGGCTGAGCTCGAGGAAATCAACCGCCAGCGCCGTGAGATCGAGGCGGAGCTCACGCGCGATGCCATGGCAAAGGTCGAGGAGACCTATGACGGCGGTCGCGCGATCGTTGTGGGCGGCGAAGGCTGGCACGAGGGCGTCAAGGGCATCGTGGCAAGCCGTCTGACCAACCGCTATCACGTGCCGGCGCTGCTGTTCTCGATCGAGGACGGTATCGCGCGCGGCTCTGGTCGCTCGGTGGGCAAAGTTAACCTGTTTGACGCCGTC
>DBGFLF010000281.1:0-4363 GCA_048528725.1 Collinsella sp. | reverse complement strand
CGCCGGCGTTCTCCACGCGCACGATGCGGCTGATGTCAGAGCCCCCGGCCTTGGTGTCGGGATAGTCCCCGTGCTCGTTGGCCTCAAACGGAATCTCCTCGCCCTGCTCGTTTAGGGTGTATTCGCAGACTCGTACCTTCACGCTGCCAAACGATAGGACGTTGTTCGCCGGGACCATATCAACGGTAAAAGCCAGCGTGCCGCACAGGCACGCCAGGGCCAACAGCGCCATCGCCGCAAGCGCCAAGGTGCGTTTCTGATTGTCGGAAAGATTGTTGAGCATTACGTTCGCCAATCGTCGATCAAAGGGGGATCGAGATCCCGACCCGAAAATGGGGATGGGGAGCGGGCCGGGATCTCGGTGGGGAGGGGTTAAGCCTGAGCCTGAGTCTTAGCCCAAGCCTTGGCCTGCTCGACAGCGTTGGCGGCAGCGTCAGTCTTGTCGCCCTTCTGGTCAGCGCCGAAGATGTAGCAGGAGACCGTCATAGCAGGATTTTCAACGACATCCGTGCTGTTCATGGTAGCCGGGATATGCACGGTGCTGAACAGCTCGCCGGTGTAAGCAGCCTTGTCATTAGCGGGGGTAAGCTTTGCAGGAGCGTTGGTTCCGTCAGCGGTATACATGAACAGACCGCTCACGTACTGGCCTTCGTTGCCGTTGGTCTTCACCTGGTCAGTAGCAACCGGCTTCCAGCCATTGTTAAGGGTGAAGTACGGGATCTTGGCAAGCGCGCCTTCACCGTCCTTCACGATGGCGTTCTTCACGTAGACGAACACATAGGAGCTATCGGAATCCTTGCCGATACCGACGTTGGGATTCTTATCGATGTTGGTGTCGGGAATCATCTTGGAGTCCTTCACCCACTTGGTCTCAAACAGGTAACCATCCACTGAGGGGTTCGTGGGATCAGTGCCGGGCTTGTCCGGTTGATCGGGGTCGGGCTTCACTTCGGGCTTGCCGATGCTGCCAACCGTAAATTCGTTCTTCAGCGACTGCGTAGCCGACAGCCAGGCGTAGGTGCCCACGCCGGCAGCCAGTACCAGCAGCAGCAAGGCGGCAATGATGCCGTAGCGCTTTTTCTTCTTGTTTTCCATCGTTCTCTTCCTTTCGAAAATCGACTTCCCCGGCAACGGCCCTTGCCGTTGCCGGCGCCTCTCCCCTGCCGCTATGAACGCCGCCCCTTCGCATGCGCGCGGGCATGATTGCCCGCAGGCTCGTCGGGAACCATCCGATCGAGCACAATCGACACCGCGACTAGCAGCGCCAGAACGGCCACCACAACAAACAAACCGGGCATCGTCGTGCAATATGCATTAACGAAGCCCAGGTAAGGGACACAAAAAGAGACGACGCCGATCACGCGTGAAAAAGGCGTCTGCTCGGCGTCGTGCATGATGATTCCATCTGCATTTTTGTTTGCGATTCCCTGCGTGCTGATCGTCTGCGCCACAGGATCGACCTCGTACACCTGGTGAGTCACCACAGCGCCGTCCGATCGGTAAAAAGTTGCACTGTCGCCCACGGCAATATTCGTTGGGTCAACCTGGTGAACAAACACCATGGAGCCGACGGGGAGCTCGGGTTCCATAGAGCCCGAGAGCACGGCGAAGGGCATGTAACCAAATGCACGGGGAGCAAAAGAAACAACGGCAAGGGCTATGACAAGCGCAAGCGCCATGCCACTAAGAAGTGAAATAAATCGTCTGAATCCGCGCGCTGCCAACATGATTATTTCATCCCCATCAAGAAGTCCCTCGGGTGGCTGAGCCCGATGGAATACCGCAGGAAGCTTGGATACGCCTAGGCGCGGTCCAAGAAATCGTCCGCACCCCCAATCAGGAACTATTTCACCGCAATTGAGGAGGGGCGGGGTGGATGGTGGGGTAGCTACAAGAGCCCCGTCCCAAATGAGCTACTTAGGCAGGGTCGATGTCCATGCTGGCGATGAGGTCGATATTGGTATTGAGGAGGTTCTCTAGCACGACGTCGCCCATGCGGATGGGGGCGTTGACGACTAGGCCTCGGATGAGGTTCATGGCTTGGGCGTGGAGTTCTAGCGGGATGGCTTCGGCCGTGCGCACGGGCAGCAGCACCTCGTCGCTGCCGGATACGGCCACGGTGGTGGTGAGCACGCGCATGGGGCAGGTGAGCTCCTGATGTGCGAACTTATCACCGCGCGGGCATCTGTTGCCGGTCACGGAGCGCACCTCTGCCACGGCGCCGTCTGCGTCACGCTCCACCTCCACGGTCAGGAAGCACTCGGATGGGCAGATGGTGCAGTTGAACTTGAGCGTTTCGATCACGTTATCGCTCATAGTTTATGCCTCCTCGACGGGGTCGACGGATAGGACAATCTCGCTGGCACCCAGGTCGAGTGTGCGCTGAATCACCTTTGCCGGCAGCGGGAAGCTTTCCATAACGCTCGGCTTAAACGCTCGGACCTTGCCGGCGAACAGCTCCTTGCCGTCGGCTAGGATTCGTACGCGGGCGGCGTCGACGGGTCGGCGCACGCGGAAGTTGAGTCTGGTGAGTGTCACAGTCGTAATGCGTCCCGGCAGCGCGTAGCCCGCGATGCCGGCAGGGGAGACAGTGAGCTCCCAGTCCGGAACGGTGCCCGCGTCGGTCCCCAGCGCGTACGTCGCTGCAGCTGCGCCAGCCCTCTCGGACTCGGTCGTCACGTTTTCGGCCAGGTCGTGCACGTGCAGCACGTTACCGCAGGCAAAGATGCCCGGCACGCCCGTCTGCAGGCTCTGGTCCACCACGGCGCCGCGCGTGCGCGGGTCAAGCTCTACGCCTGCGGCAACCGAAAGCTCGTTCTCGGGAATCAATCCCACCGAAAGCAGCAGCGTGTCGCACGGAACAATGCGCTCGGTCCCCGGAATGGGCGCCAGGTGCTCGTCGACCTGGCTTACCTCGACGGCCTCCACACGGTCGTGCCCGATCACGCGCGTGACGGTGGTGGACAGGTGCAGCGGAATGCCAAAGTCGTCCAGACAGTTCTTGACATTGCGGCGCAGTCCGTTGGCGTACGGCATAAGCTCGTACACGCCCTCGACCGAAATCCCCTCGAGCGTGCAGCGGCGTGCCATGATCAGCCCGATATCGCCCGAACCCAAAATGACGGCGCGCGAGCCGGGTTTGAGGTTTTCGATATTGATGTATCGCTGCGCCAGGCCGGCCGTAAACACGCCGGCGGGACGACTGCCGGGGATCTTGATCTCGCTGCGGGTGCGCTCACGGCAGCCCATGGCAAGGACGATCGCGCGACCGGTGAACTGCAGCATGCCGGCAGGGCTCATGAGCGTGACGGTGTGGACCGCGGTGTCTTCCGCAGACTCGCCTGAATCAATCCCAAGCACCATGCTGTTTAGGAACAGCGCAATGTCGGTTGCGTGCACCTGGTCGATAAAGCGCTGCGCGTACTCGGGACCGGTGAGCTCCTGTTTAAAGTGCGACAGGCCAAACCCGGGGTGGATGCACTGGCGGAGGATGCCGCCCAGGTGCTGCTCGCGCTCCACGATGGCCACGCGTGCGCCCGCCTTATGCGCGGCCATCGCGGCCGCCATGCCGGCAGGTCCGCCGCCGATAACGACCACGTCGAAGGCCTGCGTTTGCACGGGCGCTGCAGCTCCGACCTCTGCGCGTCCGTCGCGCATATCAAACGTCGCCATCCTAGCGCACCCCCTTCAGCGGACCCTCGACCAGACAAGATCCGGCATCCTCCAACAGCACCTCGCTGGGGTCGCAGTCCAGCTCTCGGGCGAGAATCGCCACCACACGGCTCTGGCAAAAGCCACTTTGGCACCGACCCATGCCGGCACGGCAGCGGCGCTTGACGCCCTCGACCGAAACCGCGCCCGGATGGCGTCGAATCGCGGCCACGATCTCGGCCTCGGGCACCGTCTCGCAGCGGCAGACAATCTGTCCCCACGCGGGATCGGACTCGATCAGCTCCTCCTTGCGCGCCAGCGGTGCGCGGTCAAAGTCGTCCGGCGCGCGGCGAATTGGGTTCCAGTCCGCCCGCTCGTGCAGCTCCACGCCCGCTTCACGCATCACAAGCTCCATGCGCTCGGCAATGGCCGGCGCGCTTGCCACGCCCGGCGACTGAATGCCCGCCGCCTGGAACAGCCCCGGCACCACGGCCGACTGTCCAATAAAGAAGTCGTTCGTTCCCTGAATGACCGGACGCCCGCCGGCAAATGCGCGCACCACACGTCGCGTATCCAGATCGGGCACTAGCTTGTGCGCGCCGGTCAGCAGCGCGTTCACATCGCTCGCATAGGTCTGAGTGTCGCCCGGCTCGCGCACGGCAGCCGTCGCGGTAATCACGGTGTTGCCATGTACGGTGCCCGTCACGATAAC
>DBGFLF010000280.1:0-3472 GCA_048528725.1 Collinsella sp. | reverse complement strand
ATGCCCGCTGCCGGCAAGAGCTTGGCAGAACAGCTCGAGGCTTGGCAGTCCGAGCTCCTGCGCTAACCATTGGTGCAAAGCAACCTGTCCCCGATGCACCAATCTTCGATGCGCCTGGGGCGGGATCGACCGCTATACTGGTTCGTGCCGAAATCGATCTAGAACGGAATGCCGTATATGAAAATCAATCACGCGATTCTGCATATCCTGGACTTTGACTCTGCCGTCAACGTTATGAGCCAGCGCGAGCTCGATATCGAGAGCCGCACCGTGCGTAATTTCGTAACCACGCACCTGCGGCGCGCTCGTACCTCGGCTGATAACAAGCGTGCCACGTTTGCCGAGAACTCCGCATTCGGCGGCGAGCTCAAGGGCTATTTCTTTGGTGAGCGTGAGTTCGTGGATCTGTCTCAGCAGATTGCGGAGTTCATCTCTTCCGAACTTACCAAGGCCGAGAAAGCCGAGTCCACTGACGTGCTTGTGGCGGACTTTGATGACGATGAGGATGCCCGCTGGTTTGCCGTGATGCTGCTGGGCTCCAAGCAGGCTTTTATGCACGAGGTGGGTCGCGAAGAGGGCGAGGTGCGCAACGACATTGCGCGCCACTACGCCATTCTGCCGAATCCCTCGCAAAAGGTGCCGAGCTATGCAATCGTGCGTGCAAGCACCATGGAGATCGGCTATGTGGATAAGAAGCGCAAGATTGCCGGCGAGGATCGCATGCTCATTCCCGATGGCCTGCTGCAGTGCGACACGGGGGTATCGGGCAAGGAGGTCATCGACACCGTGACGCGTGTGGTCGAGGAAGTCGCCGAGGAGCACGGTGCCAACACGGCTGTAGCACTCGCCAAGGTTAAGGCTGCCGTTGCCGAGAAGGTCGAGGATGACGAGGAACTGCCCCCTTGGGATATCGTCGATGAGGTCTTTGAGGACGAGCCGGTTATCAAGGAGAGCGTGCGCGCGGCACTGACTGAGGAGAAGGTGCCTGAGCGTGTGCCCGTGGAGCGCAAGCAGGTCGAACGCGCGGCGGTGCGCAACCACAAGATCCGTACCGACACGGGCATCGAGATCAGCTTCCCGGCCGAGATGGGTTCGAACTCCGAGTACATCGAGTTTGTCAACGAGCCCAACGGCCTCATCTCCATCGAGCTCAAGAACATCGGGTCAATTGAGAATCGATAAACTGCGCTTGGACGCTGCAGAAAAACAAAGGCCGAAGCCCCAATGGAGCTTCGGCCTTTTTGCTTAGAACTGCATTTCCTTGCAGGTTGACACGCCTCTAGAGCCGGCGTAAGCCTTCCTCGAGACCGGTCTTGCTGTCGGTCTTCTCGTCGCGCATCTTGATGACGCGGGCGGGGACACCGGCCACGACGGCGCCGACGGGGACGTCCTCGACGCACACGGCACCGGCAGCCACGACGGCGCCCTTGCCCACGCGCACGCCCTCCAGGACCACGGCGTTGGCGCCAATCATGACATCATCCTCGATGATGACGGGCGTGGCGCTCGCGGGCTCCACGACGCCCGCCAACACGGTGCCGGCGCCGATGTGGCAGTTCTTGCCCACGGTTGCGCGGCCGCCCAGGACGGCGCCCATATCAATCATAGAGCCCTCGCCGATAACGGAGCCGATGTTGATGATGGCGCCCATCATGATGACGGCGCGGTTGCCGATCTCGACGCGGTCGCGGATAATCGCGCCCGGCTCGATGCGGGCGTTGATGCCCTTAAGGTCGAGCATGGGCACGGCGGAGTTGCGGCAATCGTTTTCAACGTCGTAGTAATCGATGGAATTGGCATTGGCGTCCAGGATGGCCTTCAGCTCATCCCAGTCACCAAAGACGGTCTTGCCACGACGACCGCCGTAGACGTGTGCATTGCCCCACTGGACCTTCATGCCCGGCTTCTCGCGCACGTACAGCTTGACGGGCGTCTTTTTGGGCGCGGTGGCGATGTAGTTGATAATCTCCTGTGCATCCATCTCGGCTGCGTTGCTCATATGCTGTCTCTCCTTTGAGGGGGTATGGTTGATAACTAGTTAGGCGAACATGACCTGGTCGAAGGTGTAGAAGCCGGGGTCGCGGGTGATGAGCTTTTGGGCTGCTGCCAAGGCGCCGTTGACGAAGATCTGACGGCTCGTGGCGCGGTGGGTGAGCGTGACCTCCTCGTCCTGGCCAAAGAAGCTCACCTCGTGCACGCCGGCGACGGTGCCGCCGCGCAGCGAGTGCATACCGATTTCCTTGGGATCGCGTGCTCCGCACATGCCCTCGCGGCCATAGACGGGGTGGTAGCCTGCCTCGGGCTCGGCTTCGACGACGGCGTCGAGCAGTAGCTTGGCAGTGCCGCTGGGGGCGTCGACCTTTTGGTTGTGGTGCGTCTCGACGATTTCGCAGTCAAAGCCGGGCAGCTCGCGTGTAGCCTGCGCTACCAGATGGCGCAGGGCTGCGATACCGATGGAGTAATTGCCCGAGTGCATAACGCGGGTGTTCTGGCCCAGCTCACGCAGGCGGTCCATCTGCTCGGGGGTGTAGCCTGTGGTGCCTGAGACCAACGCCGCGCCCGTGCGCTCGACATAGGCGACGACGGCGTCGAAGGTCGCGACGTTCGAGAAGTCGATGATGACGTCGGCAGCCGGTGCGTTCTCGAGCTCGCTCAAATCGAAGCCAATCTGGGCCACGATATCAAAAACGGGCTGCCCGGCGGCGTCGACAATGCCTTCGGCGGTAGTGCGGATGAGCGAGCCCATGCGGCCCGTTCCCATAATGACGGTCTTAATCAAGTAGACCAGCTCCCTTCAGAGCATCGGTAAGTGCGGCTCGCGTGTCGTCTGCCATGGGGCACAGCGGCATACGGTAGTTTGCCTCGATCATGCCCATCTGGGCGAGCGCTTCCTTGACGGGGATGGGGTTGACCTCGCTAAAGAGGGCGTTGATGAGCGGCTGGCCGGCAATCTGGATATCGCGGGCGCGCGCTACGTCGCCGTCCAGATAAGCGCGGCACATGTCGTGTACAAGCTGCGGCTGCACGTCGGCCCACACGCTGATGGTGCCCGAAGCGCCCAGGCTCATGAGCGGCACTGTGAGTGCATCCTCGCCCGAGTACATGCGGAAATCGTCGGACAGCAGGTGGGCGATCTTGGCCGCGTAGACGACGTTGCCCGAGGCCTCCTTGATGCCCATGATGTTGGGGTGCGCGGCTAGGCGCTCTACGTTGCGCTCGCTGATACCGCAGCCGCAGCGGCCGGGGATGTTGTACAGGATGCAGGGGATGTCAACGGCATCGGCGACGGTCTTAAAGTGCTGATAGATACCCTCTTCGTTGGACTTGTTGTAGTAGGGGGTAATGAGCAGCAGGCCGTCGGCTCCCAAGCCCTGGTAAGTAAGCGACTTGGTGAGCATGGTCTGCGTGGAGTTGGAGCCTGAGCCGGCGATGACGGGGACGCGTCCTGCAACATGCTTGACCACGGCGGCGA
>DBGFLF010000279.1:0-5314 GCA_048528725.1 Collinsella sp. | reverse complement strand
AGTATGCATAGATGTCGCGGATAAGGTCCGCGCCCGAGAGCGTAAACATGTAGCCTGCGTCCGAAAGCGCATTGGGCGCGGCAGGCAACTTGGCCATGTGACAGAACGTTTGCAGGTCGGGCGCCATAACGTTCTGGTAGTCGAGGTGGCCGTTGGCATCCTGCGCGGCAAGCTCCAATTGGCGCACAAAATCCAGCGCCGCCGCTAACACAAAGCTCGGCGTAGGCGCATTGACGTCCTGAGTGGTCGCCACAAGCCTGCCCGCCGCCTGCGTGACAAGCCAAGCGACCTCGCGCTGGCAGCGCACGGCCTTGCGCGTAACCGGCTTGATGGACGAAGAAGAAACGCTCCCCTTAGGCGGATTCGAAGCAACCATAAGGCCCTCCCATGAACGACCCGGTCCAACAAGCCCGGATGAAACACGTGCTACGTCAGTATACAGGGAAGTGGGATGGAAAAACGGAGCCGACAGCGTGAACTGCCGGCTCCGGATTGCTTGCCTTAGAGGCCGTACACTTCGACCATAGCTTCACCAATGCGGTGGGGCACGCCGGTGACGAGTGCGTTGCCCATGCAGAAGGCTCGATGGCCGTCAGTCATGCCCGTATCGGTCCAGCCTTTCGGGAATCCCTGAAGCTGATCGAGCTCGTCGGGAACAAGACGGCGGAAACGGCCATCGGGACATTCGATGACGTGCTTGAAGCGGCTCGCTCCCGTGCCGCCTTCTCCTGTGAGGATGGTGCGGCTCGGCTTGTCGGTAGCATCCGGGAAGCTCATGGCACCCTCTGAATACGTATACGTAAAGCCGGTTTTCTTATTGGTGCGTTCCTCGCGCTTGCTGCCCTTGAGGTAGCGCCAGTCGGGAAGCTTCTCGTCAGAGATGTAGAACTGCTCCGGAACAACCGCCTCATCGACAAGGACATCGCCAAGCACGCGGCACTCGCCATGGTAGTCCTCGGCGAAGTCGCAGGTCAGAACGTGGCAGCTCTGCATGACGCCGGCATTCTTGAACTGAGAGGTCTTTTGGCCAACGCCAAAACGAGTCGAGTTTTCGTAAGGATCGGGCAGAACATCAAGCTCGGCCATTTCGTCAGGATAGATGGCGGGAAAGGCCTTCGCCATGACGCCATTGTGCATGCGATCGACAAGATTAACCTTGCCGGCGTTCTTCTCGCAGAAGATGTAAACGCGCTTGCGACGCTGGGGAAAACCGTATTCTGCAGAGTTAACGACGCGCCATTCGACGGTGTAGTTGAGGTCGGCAAGGCAGCTCAAGATGATGGCGAAATCGCGACCGCGCTGTGACGCGGGCGACTTGAGCAGACGGTCAACGTTCTCAAAGAGACCGAAGCGCGGCTTCTTCATCTCGAGGAAGTGATAGATGTCCCACCACAGGACACCCTTCTTGCCCTCGATGCCGTGCGCCTGATTGAGCGGGCGTGCAACAGAGTAGTCCTGGCAAGGGAAGCCGCCGACGACCATTTGCACGTCGGGGATTTTAATATCGCCGGCTTCAGCCTGCTCCAAGACCTTATTGATATCTTCGTTGACAACGGAATCTTCGCCAAAACGGTCCATGTAACAACGTGCCGCAAACTGACGCGCCTTGGTTCCGGGCGGTTCCCACTGGTTGGCCCAAATGGTGCGAAAGGGCCCGGCGGGCTTCATGTAGAAATCTGGATAACGAGGGTCAGCGTAGCCTTCGAGGCCCAAACGGAATCCGCCGACGCCAGCAAAAAGCTCGGCGATTTTGACCTCTGACATACTCACTCCCCCAAATCGCTGCAAATGCAAAGATCAAGGGTACAGAAATCGGGTTGCAAATGGAAGATCCCTTAGGGGATCTTCACGGTATAACCCGAATTTACAGTAGCATACATATTAGATCATGTCTCATTTCGAGAGGATTTGCCATGTCCAAGAAACACCTCGACTTCAAGCGCATGCTTGACGATACTGATTTTTCTGACCCTTCAAGCATCGAGCGGTATGCTGCCAATCTCGACGGGATGACGTTTCGCGATATTCTTGAGCTTGGCATTGCGCCGAAGGGGGAGAGCGCGCCCAAGGACTTTGGCTCCAAAAAGTACAAGGGCGGTATGGGGACCCTGATCGAGGAGCGTTACTTTGGCTACAAGGCCAACAGCGACGACCGGCCGGACTTTCCCGAGGCGGGTGTCGAGCTCAAGGCAACGTGTTTTGACGTACTTAAAGACGGTCGTAAATCTGCCGGTGAACGTCTTGTCCTGACCATGATTCCTTACGACCGTCCCGTTTCGCTCGACTATGACAATTCGCACCTCAAGACCAAGCTCAGCAATATCCTGCTGATTTACTACGGCCGTGACCGCTCTATCGACAAATACGACCAGCGCATTGAGCGTGCAGTCATGGTTCGTTTGCCCGAAGAGGATATGAAGATCATCCGCGCTGACTACGAGAAAATCATTTCGTACATTCAGGATGGTCGCGCAGACGAGCTGTCGGAGGGCATGACCACCTACTTGGGCGCCTGCACAAAGGGCGCAACCGAAGCGACAATGTGGGTCGACCAGTACTACGAGTACTTCAATACCGATACGGGCGAGATCGAACGCCGTCGCGCGAAGCGCCGCGCCTTTTCTCTCAAACGCTCGTACATGGACTATGTGCTTCACGCCTATGTTCTCGGTGCCCCGCGTATCGGCGAGAGCATCGTTCGAGGCGACGACGAGTCCATTGATTTCGAAAGTTACGTAACTGGACTTATCGAGCGACACTATGGCGAAACTGATCGCCAGATTGCGGAGCAATACGGGTTGGAGTACACGGGCAATAAGGCGCAGTGGACAACGCTCGTCTATCGTATGCTCGGAATCAAAAACAATGCTGCCGAGGAATTCGTCAAGGCAGGCATTTCCGTCCGAACCGTTCGAGTTAACAACAGGGGGCACATCGAACAGGCTATGTCGTTCCCACCGTTTGAGTTCAAGCGTTTGATCGAGGAAGACTGGGAAACGTCGCCTTTTCATGCGTGCCTTGAGACCAATCGCTTCTTCTTCGTTGTGTTTCGCGAGGACCACGATGGCGTGCTGCGTCTCGACCGTTGTTTGTTCTGGGCGATGGGAGAAAACGAAATCGAAGGCCCTGCGAAAGCTTGTTGGGATGAGACGCGAAAGGTAGTACGTGAGGGCGTTGAGCTCAATCCGTATCGGGATGCGAGCGGAAAGCTCAAAGTGACTAACAATCTGCCCGGTATGGCGGACAACCCAATTGTTCACGTTCGCCCGCATACGTCAAAAGCGGCTTACAAGTTTGCCGATGGAACAGAGATCGGTGACATCGCAAGGAATGCTTGCGAACTGCCCGACGGGCGCTGGATGACGAAGCAATCGTTCTGGTTCAACAAGGGCTACCTGGAGCATATTCTGGGGCTGTAGCGTTTTGGGATTGTTTAACGATCAAGCCCCTGCTCCTCGATACCTTGATGTCGTCCCTACAGATAAACCCCCTCACCGAGTTGCCTGTGGAACTCGGCGTGATGGTCGCGTACCCAGGTAAAGAGCGCCTGGTCAAAGTCGGTACGCGTGGCCGGGACGCCAAAGACGCCGGCAACTTCGACGCGTATAAACTCCAGTGCCGGCAGCTTGTTGATGGCAGTGAGGGCAAACGGGGACGAGGGCTCCTCGAACAGATAGCGGCTGCCTTGCAGCGCGTCGCAACTGGTGCACGTGTTGCCGAGCGACGGGGCTTTGGAGGCTCGCGCGCCTACGGGCTTGTAGCCGCAGCGCTTATGAAGGTAGTCGCGGATCTCGCCCGGTACGCAGCCAAGAGCGGGCACGATGGCGAGTGCGTTGGCGTTGGCCGTGTCGATGGCAATGTACCCGGCTTCGTTGGGCGCGTGCGCGATGGCGATGCTCTCGTCGTTATCGGTTCGATAGGGAATGCCGAAGGCCGCGACCGAGGTCTCTTTGTGACACTTCCAGCACTCGCGCTTGCCCAGTACTAGATATATATACGGCGCTGAGGGGTCGGATCGGTCAACACCGGGCAGCCACTCGGCAAAGGGCTCGGGGTTGACGCCGCTGGGTACATACCAGATCTTCTTGGTCCGGTCCCATTTGGCGCCCAGCGCCTTGGCTTCTTCTTTGTGCGAAAAGGGGACATCGAGCTCGGTGCGCATGGCGGCTCCTTGGTGCTGCAGGTGCAAGTGGCTCAAGGATACCGCAGGACGCAGACATCGCGGCGTTTTGCTGAGAAGTTGCGGTGCGGACTGATTGGTTATGCCGATGGATAGATCGGCAAGTAGATGGTCAGCTTTTGGCTAGTTGGGCGGTTGGAACTGCCAGCTGATTTGGCGATATAAAACAAAACAGCCCAGAGGACATAGCCTCTGAGCTGCGAACATTTGGTGGGCGTTAGAAGATTTGAACTTCTGACCTCTTCCGTGTCAGGGAAGCGCTCTCCCCCTGAGCTAAACGCCCGATCAAGGGTGCGCAAGCGCGCAAGGGATAATATAACGGAGCCTGAACTCGGTGGCAAGAACATTTTTAAAAATCGCTTACATTGTGGAATTCGGGGGCTTTGTCGTATCCATTTCAAAAGAGCCTGCTGCCGCGATTTGGCTGTCGCATAATGCAAGGCCATTGCGGTATCGAGCTATGGAAAGACGCCTGCGGAATTGTCCTACCGATAAGCGGACAAGCCTCCAGCTGGTGACTTCGCCGTGGTAAGGTAAACCGAATTGTTTCCAGGCTGTTTCGGGGGAGTGGAATGAGCAAAGAGTGTGTCGAGCAGGTCGAAGGCGCAGGGGCTTCGGTGCCGATGACCGATATATCGAACATTGATGTGCCCGAGGGCACCGACGAGCTCAGCCGCAACACCCGTCGCGCATGGCGCGACCGCCTGAACAGCGCTTCGACGCGCAAGATGATCACGGGCGTCTTGGCTACGCTGGTGGGCGGTTCGTTTTGGGGCTTCTCGGGCACCAGCGCGAGTTTTTTGTTCGATACCTACCATGTCGATACGCTGTGGCTTATGAGCGTGCGTCAGATTCTCGCCGGCCTGCTCTTTATGGCTGTGGTTGTCACGCGCGACCGCGCACGCCTGGTCAAGCTTTGGACCACACCCGCCGATCGCAAGCAGCTGCTGCTCTTTACCGCCTTTGGCCTGCTGTTCAACCAGTTTTGCTATCTTTCGGCCGTGCGCCTGACGAACGCCGGAACCGCGACGGTGCTCCAGTGCCTGCAGCTCGTTATCATCATGGGCTACACCTGCGTGATCGATCGCCGCATGCCGCGTACTCGCGAAGTCATCGGCATTGGCCTGGCTCTGG
>DBGFLF010000278.1:0-6956 GCA_048528725.1 Collinsella sp. | reverse complement strand
AAGATCACGATCACGGGCGACGAGTACTTTTTGCAGGGGCATTTTCCGGGAAACCCGGTCGTCCCCGGCGTGATTCAGTGCGAGATGCTCGCCCAGAACTGCTGCGTGCTGCTGATGGGCGATGAGGAGGCGCGCGGCGCGACGCCGTTCTACACGAGTCTGGACAAGGTGCGCTTTAAGCGTCCGGTGCGCCCGGGCGACACGGTGGATCTGGTGTGCTCCATCACGCGTGCGCGCGGGCCGTTCCGCTTTGCGACGGGTACCGCGAGCGTCAACGGTGAGGTTTGCTGCCGCGCCGATATGTCTTTTGCACTCGTGCACGAAAGTTAAGGAAGGCTTCATGTTCGACAAAGTGCTCATCGCCAACCGCGGCGAAGTCGCGGTCCGTGTTATCCGCGCGTGCCGCGATATGGGCATCAAGACCGTCGCCGTTTATTCCACGGCCGATGCGGACGCGCTGCACGTGCAGCTTGCCGACGAGGCGTATTGCATCGGCGGCCCGCGTCTTGCCGAGAGCTACCTCAACGACGATGCCGTGCTCACCTGTGCCGTGAAGTCGGGAGCTAAGGCAATTCATCCCGGCTATGGCTTTTTCTCCGAGAAGGCGAGCTTCGTGCGCGACTGCGACGAGTACGGTCTGGCGTTTGTCGGTCCTTCGGCCGAGGTCATCGACAGCATGGGCGACAAGGACGCCGCACGCCGAACGGCTGCCGCGGCGGGCGTGCCCATCGTTCCGGGCTGCGATTTGCTCAAAAGCCCCGAGGAGGCGACGGCCGAGGCTGAGCGCATCGGCTGCCCCGTGCTCATCAAGGCGCGCGCAGGCGGTGGCGGCCGCGGCATTCGCAAGGTCGAGCGCGTGGAAGATGCGGCAAAGGCGTTCATCGAGGCGCGTGCCGAGGGCGAGGCCGTTTTTGGCGACGGCGAGTGCTACATGGAGAAGTTCGTCGCGCCGGCGCATCACGTTGAGGTGCAGATTATGGCCGATAAGCAGGGCCATGTGTTTTCGCTCGGCGAGCGCGAGTGCTCGGTGCAGCGCCGCAACCAAAAGCTGATCGAGGAGAGCCCCGCGCCGTGCCTCGACGGACGCGATGATATTCGCGCGCGCATGCACAAGGCCGCGCGCGACCTGGCTCGTGCCGTTGGCTATGAGGGCGCTGGCACCATCGAGTTTTTGTACTCAGATGACGGCAATTTCTACTTTATGGAAATGAACACGCGCTTGCAGGTGGAGCATCCGGTTACGGAGTTTGTGACCGATACCGACTTGGTCAAGTGGCAGCTGCGCGTGGCTGCCGGCCAGCCTCTGCCCTTTGAGCAGGAGGACGTACCGGTCCGCAACCACGCCATGGAGTGCCGCATCAATGCCGAAACGCCGGACTTTCTACCGTCATGCGGAACGGTCACCGCGTTGCGTGTGCCGGGTGGTCCGCGCGTGCGCTGGGATTCCGCCATGTTTACCGGAGCGAAAGTTCCGCCGTACTACGACTCCATGCTCGGCAAGCTCATCGTGTGTGCGCCCACGCGTGACGGTGCCATTCGCAAGATGCGCTCGGCTCTGGGCGAGCTCGTGATCGAGGGCGTGAGCGAAAACAGCGAGCTTCAGCTCGACGTGCTGGCAAACGACGAGTTTTTGTCGGGCATGTATCACACCGATCTGATGGGGCATCTCTATGCTGATGAATAGAAAAGCGAAGACGGTCAATGTCCTCGAGGGGCCGATAACCGAGTCGTGCGCCGAGTTCCCCGCGCGCCACGTGTTTGTCAAATGCCCGGAGTGCCGCCGTGTGATCGATGAGGCACGCCTGCACGACAACCTCGAGGTCTGCCCTCGTTGCGGCAAACACTTTCGTGTGAGCGGTCGCGCGCGCATGCGCATGACGGTCGACGAGGGCACGTTTGAGGAATGGGATGCTAATCTGGCGTCGGAGGATTTCCTCTCGTTTCCCGGCTATGCCGACAAGCTCAAGAGCGTGAGCGAGCGTTCGGGCGAGCGCGACGCCGTTGTGTGCGGCAGGGGCAAAATCTGCGGTTGCGATACCGCGTTCTTCTTTATGGACGCCAACTTTATGATGGGCTCGATGGGTTCCGTGGTGGGCGAGAAGATCTGTCGCACATTTGAGCGTGCGACCGAGCTGGGATTGCCAGTTGTCGGCTTTACCGTTTCGGGCGGTGCGCGCATGCAAGAGGGCGTGACCTCGCTTATGCAGATGGCCAAGATTTCTGCGGCGGTTAGGCGCCACAGCGAGGCGGGCGGCCTGTATATCACGGTGCTCACCGACCCCACGACCGGTGGCGTAACCGCGAGCTTTGCCATGGAGGGCGACATTATCCTGGCCGAGCCCGATGCCCTGACGGCATTTGCCGGCCCGCGCGTGATCGAGCAGAACATGCACAAGCGCCTGCCCAAGGGATTCCAGCGCTCCGAGTTTTTGCTGGAGCACGGTTTTTGCGATGCCGTTGTTCCGCGTGGCGAGATTGCGCTCACGGTAGGCGAGCTGTTGGCGCTGCACGAAGGGCACGCGCCCGGCTTGGGGGCACCGCATGAAATCGTGCATACGGGTCGCCGCGGCAAAAAGCTGGGACACTTGTTTAAGCGCTCGGCCGCACCAAAAACCGCGCTCGAGATTGTCAAGCAGACCCGCTCGGCAGATCGCGCCACGGCGGGTGAGATGATCTCGCTGGGCCTGGATGGATTTGTGGAGCTGCACGGCGACCGTTACTTTGGCGACGACGCCGCTGTGGTGGCTGGCATTGGCTGGAAAGACGGACGCCCCGTAACGGTCATCGCCATCGAGCGCGGCACCACGACCAAAGAGCGTATGCGCCGCAACTTTGGCATGGCGCATCCCGAGGGCTACCGCAAAGCGCGTCGCCTTATGCGCCAGGCCGAAAAGTTTGGTCGACCGGTTCTGTGCCTGGTCGATACTTCGGGCGCGTTCTGTGGCATCGGTGCCGAGGAGCGCGGCCAGGGCGAGGCGATTGCCCAGAACCTTATGGAGATGAGCGGCCTTAAGACGCCGATTGTCTCGGTGGTGACAGGCGAGGGCGGCTCTGGTGGCGCGCTGGCGCTGTCCGTGGCCGACCGCATCCTGATGCTCTCGAGCTCGGCCTATTCGGTCGTGAGCCCCGAGGCCTGTGCGTCGATCCTGTGGAAGGATACCGACCGCGCGAATGAGGCTGCCGAGGCGCTGAAGCTCACGGCTCCCGATCTGTTGGCGCTCGGCATCATCGACGGCATTGTTGACGATAGGGGCCTGTCGCATGAGGAGATCGCCGGTGCCGTCATGTCCTCGGCATTTGATGCCTTCGATACGCTTGGGCAGCTCGACGAGGCGACCCTCACAAACCTCCGCTACGAAAAGTACCGCGCAATCGGTCAGTACCGCACGATGTGACAAAGGGGCAGCCCGCATGTCACATTGGGAAAGGCGTTCCATGTCACAAGTTTCTAACACCACGTTTGCAACGACGGTTTCATCAAACGCCATGGCCGTGGTGGACTATCTGTCCAAAAGCATGATGTCGGCGTTGCCGTTTATTGTCTGCGCGGCGTTGTTCCGCACCGTCGCCGTCATTATGGGCGAAGGCATGCTGGGCCTGTGGTCTGCCGATTCCGAAATCTATCGCCTGTTCTACAGTTGGCTCTATAACGCCGGCTACTACTTTTTGCCCATCTATCTTGGTTGGGCGGCCGCCCGCCAGCTCGGTTGCTCGGAGCAGCTGGGTATGATGCTGGGCGGCGTATTGATTGCGCCCGATCTGCTCAAGCTCGTCGATGCCGCATCGACGACGGGGGCATCGATGACTTCCGTGTATGGTCTGCTTCCCGCGCCGGTCAACGATTACACGACGACTGTTATTCCGGTTCTCATCTCGGTGCCCGTGCTATGGCGAGTGGAGTGTTTCTTTAAGCGCGTTATCCCTAAGGCCGTGGCGTTTTCGTTCGTTCCGTTTGCAACCATGCTTGTCATGGTTCCGGTTTCGCTGTGCATTACGGCGCCGGCGGGCAGCTATCTGGGCATGCTGTTGGGCCAGCTTATGTTTATGCTTGGCAATTCCGGTGGCATCGTGTCGCTGCTCACGCTCATGGGGCTTGCCGCGGGCTGGGAGTTCCTAAAGATCGCCGGCGTCAGCAACGTTGTCCTATCGCTCGCCTATGCGCAGTTTATGAGTGTGGGAACGGATTCGTGCATCCTGATCGCCGCGACGATGGCAACGTTCGCCGTTTGGGGCATGCCCTTTGGCGCGTCGCTTCGCGTTGCAGATAAGGACGAGAAGGCGCTCATGCTGGGCTATTCAATCTCGGGTGTTCTTGGCGGCGTAAGCGAGCCGGCGCTGTACGGTTGCGGCTTTAAATATGGCAGGTGCCTGACGTGCATGGCCATTGGCGGCGCCGTCGGAGGCCTTGTTGCGGCCGTGGGCCACGTTACGGCCTATACCATCGGCATGACGAATGTCCTCATGGTCATTGGCTTTGCCACGGGCGGCATCTCGAACCTGCTGTGGTGCTGCGCTGCCGGCGGTGTGGCATTTGCGGTGTCTGCGGCGCTGAGCTACTGCTTTGGCGTGGTGCCGGCGAAGGGACAGACGACGGGGGACGGAGCCGATTCACCCGAAACCTCGAAGAGCGTGGCCGAAGCAAGCGCGTAAACCTGTGCGACGCAAGGACGATTCCTTTGCCATATTCCAAGGCCGTGGCCCGTGTGGGTTGCGGCCTTTTTTGTATCTGGGGGACAAAGTGGCTACACTACAATCCGTTTGAGCAATAGATATATAGATAGCACCGTGGGGGCGGATGTAGATGGTCGAGTGGATTGTTAAGCGTGCGCAGGGCGACCGTGCGCGCGTGGGCACGTTGACGGGCGTGGTGTGTATTCTCGCCAATGTGGCACTATGCGCTGCGAAGGGCGTAATTGGCGTGCTGTCGGGATCGGTTTCGATTGTGGCGGATGCCATGAACAACCTGTCCGATGCCAGCTCGAATATCGTGAGCGTGCTGGGCTTTAAGCTGGCGAGCAAGCCGGCCGACCCCGAGCATCCTTACGGCCACGGTCGCTACGAGTATCTCTCGGGTCTGGTCGTGGCGGCGCTCGTGCTGCTGATTGGCGTTGAGCTGGTGAAGTCCTCGGTCGAGCGCGTCATCCACCCCGAACCTGTCGAGTTCTCGCTTGCCCTGGTGGCAGTTCTAGTGCTTTCGATGGTCGTAAAGCTGTGGATGGCGGCCCTCAACCAAAAGCTCGGTGACCGCATTGAGTCCGAGACGCTGCATGCGACCGCGCAGGATTCCAAGAACGATGTCCTAGCCACGGGCGCCGTGCTGGCGTGCGCGATTGTTTCGCAGGTGACGCACATCAATCTTGACGCATGGGTCGGCCTTGCCGTTGGCGCCTATATTGGCTGGAGCGGTTTTGAACTCATCCAGGATACGGTGAGCCCGCTTTTGGGTCAGTCGCCCGATCCTAAGCTGGTCAAGCACATCCGAGACAAGATCATGAGCTATCCCGGCGTTTTGGGCGTTCACGATTTGATGGTTCACGACTACGGCCCGGGCAGGAAGTTTGCAAGTGCGCACGCCGAGATGGCGGCCGAGGCCAGCCCGCTGGAAAGCCACGACACGCTCGATAACATCGAGCAGTCGTTTAGGAACGAAGACGGCATGATCGTCACGCTTCACTACGACCCCATCGTGACCGACGATCCAAAGGTGGCGAGCATGCGCCTGCGTATCAACGCAATGGCTCAGGAGATCGATAACCGCCTCTCGATTCATGACCTACGCTGTGTGCCGGGTCCTACGCACACCAACGTGATCTTTGACTGCGTGCGTCCCTCGGATCTGCAGATGAGTGCCGAAGACGTAAAGCACGCGCTGACACAACGGGTCGAATCGGAATATCCCAAGTCGATTGCCAAGATTACGATCGACGAAGACTACGTAGGGCATACCCACGAGTAAGGCTATGCCGGCAAAGCAGGTTATGCAGAAGGGGAGAGCATGAAGAAGCTGTATCTACTCCGCCACGGTCAGACGGAGTTCAACGTCAAAAAGCTGGTCCAGGGCCGCTGCGATTCACCGCTCACCGACTTAGGCCGTCAGCAAGCCGGGATGGCAGCCGCATGGCTCAAAGCCCACGGCGTCGTCCCCGACAAAGTGGTCTCTTCGCCCTTAGGCCGAGCCATGGACACAGCTCAGCTCGTCGCATGCGAGCTCCTCGGCCCGGACGCAGCAGCCGAGCCCTGCGAAGGCATTATCGAGCGCTGCTACGGCTCCTTCGAAGAAGGCCCGCACGGCGCGCTACCCACCGACGTCTGGGATCCGGGCGAGGACCTGGTCCCCTTCGGAGGAGAAGGAAGCCAAGCGCTGCAAGAACGCATGTTAGGCACCCTCACCAATCTCATGGGCTCCGAGGGCATCGAGACCCTTCTAGCAGTAAGCCACGGCAGCGCCAGCCGCCAATTCATCAAGCCTGCAGCCCCAGAGGGCTTCGAGCTCCCAGCAAAACTCCCCAACTGCGCCATCATGATCTTCGATTTCGATGAGGAAGATTTGCAAGGAAAGAGCGACAGGCCCCAATGCAAGTTCACTCTCCAGCAAATAGTGGACCCCCAACAAAGTCATTAGCCTGAGCGAGCAGAGTTAAGCAGACATCAACGTGTCGTCTCCCGAGCTTGGCAGAGGGGCGGCGAAATATATTAAGTTTGTCGCGAGTTCCGCACGCAAAGGAAAGCACTTAATGTGCTTTCCGTCTTGCGCAGGACTGTAGAGCAGCAAACTTAATATATTTCGCCGCCCCTCTGCCAAGCCCAGGCGACTCCACGCACTTTACCTGCGTAAACGGTTGATTTCCGATCTCAGCCGAACACATTAGGCGGACAGGCCGTTCCCGCAGCTAGCCGAACGCCCCCGAGGCCCCATCCGGGCCCCGGGGGCGCCGTTTTCCCAGTTGAAGGAACGG
>DBGFLF010000277.1:0-2763 GCA_048528725.1 Collinsella sp. | reverse complement strand
GCGGGCCTCTGTGCCGCCATCGAAGCGGCGCGCGCGGGCACCACCGTCGCCGTTGCGAGCGCCGGCAAGACCATGAGCGGATCGAGCTTCTTCCCGGGCACCTGGGGTCTGGGGCTTATCGGCCCCGTCGACGAAGCCGACGAGCAGGACCTCATCGACACAATTCAGGCCGTCGGTGGCGGTGTCGCCGACCCCAAGCTCGTCCAGACGTTTATCCACGGCATTCCTCAGGCGATCCAGTGGATCGAACAGGATCTGGGCGTTGAACTCCAGCGTCCACAAAGCGCCGAGAGCGCCCAGCAAAAGCAGTTTATCCCCTGCTTTGACCACAAGATGCGTATGTGGCGCGGCCTGACCCGCAAGCCCCTTGAAGACGCCCTGACAGCCCAGATCGAGTCGCTCGGCATTCGTCTACTCCCCCGCCACGAACTTATCGACCTTGTTGAGGCCACGGACGGCCGAATCACCGGGGCCGTGCTCTACGACCGCACCGAGGAGCACCTCGTGCCCATTGCGGCAAAGGCCACCATTATCGCCGCCGGCGGCACGGGTGGGCTGTTCGAGCGCAGCCTGACCTCGGCCGACGTGCTCAGCTCCTCCCAAGCCATCGCCCAAGCACATGGCGCGTCGCTAACCAATATAGAGTTCATGCAGATGATGCCCGGCTTCATTGAGCCCAAGCGCAACCTCGTCTTTAACGAGAAGACCTGGCGCTACGTCAAATTCGATCAGTCGGTTGACATCGACGACGACAAACTGGACAAGCTGCTTGAGCAGCGCTCCGGATACGGCCCCTTCACGTCACGCCTGGATTCACGTGCTATCGACCTTGCCATCGACCAAGCGGGCGCCGAGGGCCTAGCGCTGCATTACGACTTCCCCAGTGAGGACGTCCCCGAGTTTGTCCAGACCTTTGCCACATGGCTCCAGGACGAGCACGGCATTGCTCCGACTGACGAGATGCGCGTAGCGATGTACGCCCATGCCTCCAACGGCGGAATCAAGATCGACAAGGCAGCCGCGACCGGCGTTGCGGGTCTCTACGCCTGTGGCGAGGCAACGGGCGGCATGCACGGCGCCGACCGCATTGGCGGCCTGTCAAGCGCCAACGGTATCGTGTTCGGACGGATTGCGGGTGCATCGGCGACTCAGGCGGCGCTGGACGCCCCTGAGACGCCCTTGAAGACGGATATCGCCCTCCCCCAGCGCGGCCTCGCCAAGGCAGATGCAGAGCGTCTGGCTCGCAGCCTCAAGCACACGATGAGTAGCTACTGCATGATCAACCGCACCGAGACGGGCCTATCCGAGGCACTACACGAGCTTGAGGGCTTGAAGACAGAGGCAACGACCTTGAGCACACAGAAAGCCCAGGACAGCGAAGTCGCAGCCCTCGCCCGCCTGCAATCGCAGATTCAACTAGCACAGGAAATGGTCAAAGCCATGCGTAAGCGAACTGAAAGTCTCGGGTCGCACTATCGAGCGGATTAAACCGGACACCTATCTAAAGCAGAACACAACCAATCGATATCCATGGGCCCCGTGAGCTCGAAGCAGCACGGGCCCATTCGTGTCCGCACGGCAGCGTATCCTTATTCTGAATACAGAGTGGGCAAAGCCCGCATAGACAATAGACCAGCGAGGAGGAGATATGGACAGTAGAGATATCGAGAAGTGGCGTGTCGAACTTGATAGCTACGCCAATGTGGAAGACGGCGTTGAATATTGGCTCGCACGCGATTTAATGGAACCCATGGGGTACACTCGATGGGAGAACTTCGCCGAAGTTGTTAAGAGGGCAAAAGTCTCGTGCGAAACAAACAAAACTCCAGTTGATTCCCATTTTCGTGACACCACGAAAATGGTAACTGCCGGTGTCGCCGCTCGCGCGGTTAAAGACTACAAACTTACGCGCTACGCATGCTATTTAATCGCCCAAAACGGAGATCCAAACAAGCCGGAGATCGCGCTCGCGCAGGCATACTTTGCCGTCCAGACGCGCCGCCAAGAGCTCATAGAGCAGCGCTTCGCAGAGATTCAGCGCTTGCAGGCGCGCCACTCGCTATCCGATTCAGAGAAACAGCTCTCGGGTATTGCGTTCAAACGCGGCGTTGACTCCAAAGGATTCGCGATCATCAAGTCGAAGGGCGATGAAGCGTTATTCGGCGGCAGAAGCACGGCGGAAATGAAGCAGCAGCTCGGCGTACCCAAGAGCGCGGCATTGGCGGACAGGTTAGCCGATGTCCTCATCAAAGCAAAGGACCTTACGAACTCGATGACGGCCTTCAACGCCGAGGAACACGACCTGTACGGTCTGGACCAGATCAAGCAAGAGCACGTCGAGAACAACACAAGCGTGCGTGGCAGCCTCATCGACCGCGGAATTGTCCCCGAGAACCTACCGCCTGCCGAGGATACAAAAAAGCTCGAGCGTCGTGTGAAGGCAGACGAGAAGAAACTCAAGGAGGGTACTGACGGTTTTACCGATCCCCAGGGTAGGCTCGATCTGTGAAAGCAGCTGTGCACCGACGGGTTCGACCCCATGCGAGGTCAACAAAAAAGCGACCAGCCTGGGCCGGTCGCTTTAACAATCTTTGGGTGGGCCGTCAGGGGGTCGAACCCTGGACCTTGGGATTAAGAGTCCCCTGCTCTACCAACTGAGCTAACGACCCAAAGCTAAAGTCCGTTGTGGCGGACTTTAGAGGAGATATCGTGTGGTGGGCCGTCAGGGGGTCGAACCCTGGACCTTGGGATTAAGAGTCCCCT
>DBGFLF010000276.1:0-4685 GCA_048528725.1 Collinsella sp. | reverse complement strand
AGTTCAGGGAGGCGGGGCTGTCCCTCCCGGAATCGTCCAAATAGGTGTTGCCAATCCAAAGGCCGTCGCGAGAAAGCGGCTCAGGGCGATATACGCCGTGATGCGCGACCGGGTGCCCTACCGGGAGTAGCCCCGACGGTTGACAAAACTATAGGAACACCCAATGTCTACATGAAAGCGCCCCCAAGCGGATGTGCTTGAGGGCGCCTCTTGCTTGACTAGCTCTCGATATAGTCCTTCAGCTTACTGCTACGGCTCGGGTGGCGAAGCTTGGCCAGAGTCTTGGACTCGATCTGGCGGATGCGCTCGCGCGTGACGCCAAACTCACGACCGACTTCCTCGAGCGTGCGGGGATGTCCGTCGACAAGGCCAAAGCGCAGTTCGATAACCTTGCGCTCACGATCGGCAAGCGAATCGAGCACCTGGGTGAGCTGCTCCTGCAGCATAGAGAAGCTGGCCGCATCGGGCGGAACGATAGCCTGGGAGTCCTCGATGAAGTCGCCCAGCTGGGAATCCTCTTCCTCGCCGATGGGGGTCTCGAGCGACACGGGCTCCTGCGAGATCTTCTGGATCTCGCGGACGCGGTCGGCGCTCATGTCCATCTCGGCACCGATCTCTTCGGGGGTCGGGTCGCGGCCCAGGTCCTGAAGGAGCTGACGCTGCACGCGGACGAGTTTGTTGATAGTCTCGACCATGTGCACGGGAATACGGATGGTACGGGCCTGGTCGGCGATAGCGCGCGTAATGGCCTGACGGATCCACCACGTGGCGTACGTGGAGAACTTAAAGCCCTTCTGGTAGTCGAACTTCTCGACGGCGCGGATCAGACCGAGGTTGCCCTCCTGAATCAGGTCCAGGAACAGCATGCCGCGACCGACATAGCGCTTGGCGATGGAGACGACCAGACGAAGGTTTGCGCTGATGAGCGCCTGCTTGGCTTCGAGGCCCACGTTCTCAATGCGCGTAAGACGACGCATCTCGGCACGCGTGAGTTCGAGCTCACCAGCATCGGCAGCCTCGAGCTTCTCGGTAGCCTCGAGACCGGCCTCGATCTTCATAGCCAGATCGACCTCTTCGGAGGCGGTCAACAGGTCGACCTTGCCGATCTCCTTGAGGTACATACGGACCGGGTCGCCGGTCAGCATCACCGTGGAGGCATCGATGCCACGCACGCGGGAGCGTGAACGGGACGTGCGCACGGCGCGCTTCTTCTTGTTCTTGGAAGAACCCATCTCAGCGTCGGCCTGACGGGCCATCTTGAGCTCGTGATCGTCGAGCGAGCCGGAATCGTGCTCGTCGTCGTCATCGAAATCGTCGGTATCGGTATCGGTATCGGTATCGTCATCGTCGACACCCATGGGGGCGTCGTCGTTACCGCTCGCGGAGATAATCTGGATGCCGCTGTTGCGCAGCGCGGAATACACCGCGGTGAGCTGCTCGTCAGAAACATCGATATCCTTCAGGGCGACCTGAATCTCGTCCTCGGTTACCGAAGTCCTGTTTGAGCCGTTGCCCATGAGCTTTGCAACGTAGGATTCCAGCCCAGTACCCGTGCTCTCAGTCTTTTTTGGCACAGATTCTCCCTTCATAGTCCACAGGATTCAATACTTTAGCACACACATTGACGTCTATACCCAAAAAGAAGACTGGATATAGGCGAGAATACGCTGGTTGACCACAACATCTAGGCTTGTTCGGTGCCCGCGGCCTCCAGGCCGATCAAACGGAACGGGTCCGCCACGCCGCCGATCGACTTTTGCAGTTCGCGTTGACGTTGCGAATCCTGCGCGGCCTGCACGGTCAGCGCGCGACGGGCCTCATCATCGAGTGAACGGTCCTGGCGCAGCTTGGCCTGTGCGGCACGCATGCGACGCTTGATGGTGTAGAGCTCAAGCGTATCA
Source organism: Collinsella sp. (assembly GCA_048528725.1). Lineage (GTDB taxonomy): Bacteria > Actinomycetota > Coriobacteriia > Coriobacteriales > Coriobacteriaceae > Collinsella. The sequence continues at coordinate 2,784 of DBGFLF010000276.1, read as the reverse complement.
AGCATAAACACGATGTTCGTCACGGTGGGGTGCTTGCTCGTCGCGGAGATGCGCCCGGCACTCACAAGCGTTGCCGCATCGGGACACACTGAGCGCGCCGCATCCATGCAGGCTGCAGGATCGGTTCCCGGCGGCGTTGCCAGAACGGCCCATGCAATGGACTCGTGACGCGGGTCAACCCACTCGATGGAGCAGATGCGGTCGGCATACGTGCGGAACAGGTCGGGGTAGCTCGTGAGCATCGTCAACAGCTCGCGCTCCCCTGCCAAGGACTTGCGTTCAAGATCGGTAAGAACCATCGGCGCCGCCGCAGCCGGTGCGCCCGAACCGTCAGCCACAGGCACAGCGCCCATACCATCAGGCACATCGATCGGCGGCAGGTCGTCGACGACCTCCACGGGCGCGGCGCCGTAGGCATCGAGCGGGACGTAGTCGTACGGCTCTTCTTCGACCGGCGCGGACACCGGCGGCGTCGCGCCCGATGCCCAAGCACCGCGACCGGCATCGCGAGAACCCGACGCCCGACCGCCCGCGCTACCGGACCGCTCAGTCTGTGCCCGCTGGCGCTCATAGTTCTGCTCACGACGTCGTTCCGCATCCTCGCGCTTGGCGACATCGCGAAACACACGACCCGAGCTCGCGCGCACCGTCTCCAGATCCAAACCCAGCAGATCGGCAATCTGGATAAAGTACGTGTCGATCATATAGCTGTTGCGCAACGGATAGATAAGCGTCAGCGCATCTTCCAGCGCCTTAGCGCGACCGCCCGGCGTGGTGATGTCACTCGACTCCTGCAGCGAACGGTAGACAAAGTCCATAAGCGGCTCGGCAGCGTCGATGCGCGTCTGCAGTGCCTCGCCACCATGTGCGGTGATGAACTCCATGGGGTCGTTGCCGTCGGGGAGCACCACGCAGCGCAGGTCCATGGAATCCTGCTCGATAAACTGAATCGCGCGACGGGCGGCCTTCTGGCCCGCTGCATCGCCGTCGAACATATACACGATGCGCTTGGCAAAGCGAGTGAGCGTCTTGACGTGATGCTCCGTGAGGGCGGTGCCCAGCGTGGCGACAACGTTTTTAATCCCCGCCTCCCAGCAGGCGATGCAATCGGTATAGCCCTCTACCACGATGGCGGTATCCTGCGCGACGATAAACTCCTTGGCCCAATTAAAGCCGTAGAGGTTTCGCTTTTTATGAAACACGCTCGTCTCGGCGGTGTTGAGATACTTAGGCTGGCCGTCGCCCATAATGCGACCGCCAAAGGCAATGTTGTGACCCTGCTCGTCAAAGATGGGGAACATCACGCGGTCGTAAAAGCGGTCGGCAAGCTGCCCGCGCCCGCGACTCACGGCAACGTTGGCGTCGATCATCTCCTGCGGGGTAAAACCCGCCTGGGACAGGTGCGACACCAGCGCGTTACGGCCCGGTGCAAAGCCCAGGCAGTAGCGGCGGCAGACGTCGCCGCCCATGCCGCGGCTGGCAAAGTACTCGCGCGGACGGCCGTCCTTACCGCGCATGAGCATGGTGTGGTAGAACTGGGCGGTCTCGGCGCACAGATCGTAGATGCGGGCACGTTTGGTGCCGCGCTCGCGGCGATCTCCGGTGTCATGCAGCTCAATGCCGGCACGGTCGGCCAAGTAACGGATTGACTCGGGAAAGCTCAGGTTCTCGCGCTTCATGATATACGTGAAAACGTCGCCACCCTCGCCGCAGCCAAAGCAATGCCACACCTGCGTGGCGGGGATAATGTGGAAGGACGGCGTCTTTTCGCCATGGAAGGGGCAGCATCCCCAAAACTCATGGCCGCGGGGCTTGAGCTCGACCGTTTCCTGCACGATAGCAACCAGGTCGGACGCAGCGCGTACCTGATCTTTTTCCTCATCGCTAATCACGAATGCTCACCCCCTGCTCACCCAAGTTGTGACGAATGTCCTCGATATTACCCTCGACGGTCGCGATCAACTCATCCAGCGAATCGAACACGCGCGAGGGACGCAGCCAGCGCGTAAACGCCAGCGAAACAGAAGCGCCGTACAGGTCTCCCGTATATCCAATTAAGTTAGCCTCGAGATGCGCAGATGCCGCATCGTCGGCATACGTTGGCGGCAGGCCGACGTTCACGGCAGCGGGCCACGCGGTGTCATCGACCAGCACCAGACCCTCATACACGCCATCGGCTGGCACCTGAATACCGTCGGGAACCTGCAGGTTTGCCGTGGGAAAGCCCATGCCAGAACCCTCGTGACGGCCGCGAATTACACCGCCACGCACCATATACGGACGACCGAGCAACTCAGCAGCAAGCTCCACATGGCCCTGTCCCAGCTCATGACGAATGCGGGTAGCGCAAATGGCCTCACCGCCCTCGCAAAGCAGGTCGTGACCATACACGTCAACGCCGTGCTCGGAACCCCAGGCGCGCATCTCGGCAACACCAGAAGCACCGCCACGACCCAGCCTAAAGTCACTGCCAACGCGAATCGATCGAATGTCGACCAGACGCGACACCAGCGAGAGAAAATCAACATGGTCAAGCGCCGCAACCTCAGGCGTAAAGGGAACGGCCACCACCGCATCGACCCCGGTTTGAGCCAGGGCATGCAGACGGTCGGCCGTCGTCATCAATTTTTGAGCGGGCGAGGGGCTCACCACGACGTCCGGGTCGGGATCGAAGGTAACCACGACCGCCTTACAGCCATGGGCACGGGCATCACGGACAAGCGCTTCGATGAGTTCCTGGTGTCCACGGTGAACGCCGTCGAACACGCCAATGGCGATTGAAGC
>DBGFLF010000275.1:0-1767 GCA_048528725.1 Collinsella sp. | reverse complement strand
CTACAGTATGCCGAGCACTACCAGCTGCTTTCTATTTCGCGAATCCTCTGGTAGAGCCAATCGTTTTGCGGCACTTGGATATCGTGTTTGGCGGCCAGGCGGCAAATGGTGCCCGCGAACTCCTCGACTTCGGTTTTTCGTTGTGCGATGCGGTCCTGCGCCATCGAGGGCATACCGGCGGGGTCGATTCCCTCGATGAGGTGCACCATTTGCGTCAGGTCTGCCTCGGTCAGCTCAACGCCTTCGGCGTTGGCGACCGCAAGCGTTTCGCGCATGGCGGAAACAAAGCAGCGACGTTGCTCGGAGCCCGGCTCCGTGGCGCTTCCGTAGGTCCCGCCGTAGGCCATGCAGGTCTGGTTGATACCGTCGTTGAGCATGAGTTTGGCCCACATGCGGCGGTTGATGTCGTCCTCGACGGTGTGGGCGATGCTGCAGCGCATGTAGAGCCCGTCGATAGCGGTGACGGTCGCGGGGTCGGTGCCGGCGGCCGCACCAAAGCGGATCTCGCCCGCATTGGTAAAGGTGAGCGCGCCGTTGAGGAACACGGCGTCCATGCCTTGGCAGATACCCAGGACGGTATGCTCCCAGCCAAAGCGTTCGGCAATCTTTTGCTCGCTCGTAATGCCGTTGCACAGCGAGGCGATGAGCGTGTTGGGTCCCACGACACGCTCCATAGTCTTGAGTGCTTGGTCGAGACCGGTGGTCTTGACCGTCAGGATGACCAGATCGGCGGGCGCTGCCTCGCTGGCACGGACGGACGTGAGATCGCAGGGCTTGCCGTTGACGGTGAGCGCGTCGTTCGCATGGCGCTCAAAACGGGCATCATCCATGACGTATTCGACGGCGTCGTTGCCGAGCGCCCGGGCGATCATGCTGCCGTAGAGTAGCCCGACGCCGCCCTTGCCGATAAAGGCGACCTTGTTGATCTGCATGTGAATCATCTCCCCATGTAAAAGGCGCCCGCGTAAGGGGCGCCTGATGGATTGTATGCTGCCAGGGTGATTGGTGGGTGCGCGGGGCGGCTGTTATAAAAAAGAAACGTTTGCCTGGACGCTACGCTGCAGGGCAGACCGCAAAGACATGCGCGTGGTCATGCCCGGCTCCTTTCATCGGGCTTTTTGCTGATGTTAAAGCGGTGCCGTGACAGCTCGATTTCTGCTGCGTTACGATACGTTCTCGATTGCGATTCCACGATGTTTCGGCTGCGTGACCATTGTGTTTCGCCTTGCCGGGGCGCTGATGGCGAAGGGAGGGGCCGTGCAATATCGCGTTGACCCCAAAAGCGGCAACCGTATCTCGGCGTTGGGTCTGGGCTGCATGAGGTTTCCCGGTGCGCCGGGACGTCCGGATGCGAAGACAGCCGATGCCATCATTTCCCGTGCGGTGGAGCAGGGGATTAATTATCTGGACACCGCGTATCTCTATCCCGGTAACGAGGCGTGCGTGGGCGCCTCGCTTGAGCGCTTGGGGCTGCGTGACCGGGTGTTGCTGGCGACCAAGTTGCCGCATGCTTCGTGCAAGTGCGCGGAGGATTTCGACCGGTTCTTCGATGAGCAACTGCGGCGCCTGCGGACCGACCATATCGACTATTACCTCATGCATAACATTACCTCGCCCGCCCAGTGGGAACGTGTGGTGGCATTGGGCATTGAGGACTGGATCGCGTGTCAAAAGGCGGCGGGGCGCATTCGCCAGATTGGTTTTTCGTACCACGGCAGCGCGGTGGATTTCCTGACGATGCTTGACGCATATGACTGGGATTTTTGC
>DBGFLF010000274.1:0-2780 GCA_048528725.1 Collinsella sp. | reverse complement strand
CGCAAGCGGATAAAACTCTTCGGCGGAATGCGGGGAAGGCAAGTGCAGCAGGACGCTCGCAGCGGAGGCGAACAGGATATGCGTGGCGTGGACGGCGGACGATTCCTCGTCAGTTGGCGTATCGAGGATGCCTGCAAGGCAACGGCGGGCATCGGCGATACGGTTGAGCGATAGACTGGCATATCCGCAGATAAGGCATGCGGAATAGCGCAGTGCGGGGTCGGTGGCGTCAAGATAGGGGCGTGTCGTCTTGGCAGCGAGGGTGGCCTGTCCGCGAAAGTACAGCGCTTCTGCCGTGGCGATGGTGCGTGAATCGGGGTCGGAAATGCTTGTAACCGCAGCGTCAATCTGCCCCGGCACAAAGGCAGTGCACATCAACGGCATGGGAATGCGCGGGTAGCCATCGCAGTCCATCTTCCATCTCCCATCAGGTGGCAACAATGCAACAATTGTACCCCTGTTGCTCGGGACCCCTTTCGTTTTACTGTTCGGTTAACGCTGCGGATCGTTTTGGAAGGCTTACGAGCATGGTGGTCCCGTTCTCGGAACTTGTTTCGACCTCTACCGTGCCACCGTGAAGCGCTGCAATCTCCCAAACGAGCGCTAGTCCGAGTCCTGCGCCGCCGTATGCCCTGCTGCGGGATTTGTCTAGACGAAAGAACGGCTGGAAGATGCTTTCTCGGTACTGCTTGGGTATTCCCGGTCCCTCATCTTTGACTCGCAGGAGCACATGGTTGTCGCTGTCGCTGATGGAGACGTTGACAGTTGAGCCGGGGCGGCTGTAACGGATGGCGTTTTCGACCAGATTAAACACCAACCGATAGAGGAGCGTATCACTTCCGATTGCCAAAGCGTCTCCGGCGCAATCGAGGGTTACGTCCTTATTTTCGGCAAGTGGCGCAAGGTCGGTGAGGACCTCTTCGGACAGGGGACCGAGTTCCACATCGTCATCGCAAGGAACGCTGCGGAGCTCACTCATCTCGAGCAATACCTTGGTCATCCGCGACATGCGCTCGGTTTGTTCTTGTAGCAGGCCGAGCAGCTCGGCTGTTTCGGGTCGTAAACCGGAGTGCTCGGAGATGAATAGTTCAATCTGTGCTTGCATAAGGGCGAGCGGGGTGCGCAGCTCGTGTGCGGCGTTACCGGTAAACTGACGCTGTGCAGAGAACCCTTCGCCAAGACGGGCGATCATGTCGTTGAAAGAGGCGCTACATCGTTGTAGCTCGGTGGGCACATCTTCACTGAGTCTGATTTCGCTTAGGTTGTCAGGCTGCACGCGTTCAACCTGGGCTGCAAAAGCCCGTAGCGGTTTGAGTGCACGGCCGCTCACAAAGTATGCCAACACGCCGCCAAGGAGTGTGACTCCAGCCGTGATGTACCAGGTTGTCGTGCCAAAAGACTCCTGCGCGTCGTTTACGACGATCGTGACCTTGTCATCGGGGGTCGCTTTCGTTGGGTCGAACGCCTGGGGCGAATCTTCGCCGGTTGCGTTAAAGGCCGAGATGTTACTGCCGATGGCATCCATGTAGCGCATGCCCGTATAGCCGACCAGGCAGTTCGTCAGCACGCATGCCGCACACGTGAGCAGCGCCGTCATAATCGTTATGCGCCATTGCAGCGAAAGCCTTTTCATTCGCTATCCTCCATAACGTAGCCCTCTCCAATCCGATTGCGAATCGGGTCGTATCCCAAAGCGCTGCGTAGCTTTTTGCGGAGTGACGAGATATGAACGCGGGTTGCGTTGCTAAAGCTGTTTACGCTGCTATCCCAAACGTGCTCGATAAGCTCCTCTTGACTTACCGGACGCCCCTGATTAAGCATCAGGTATTCCAAGATTCCCGTTTCCTTGCGCGTAAGAGATAAAGCCTCGCTGTCCACGGAAGCGATGCGCGCCTTGGTGTCAAAGCTGAGCTTTCCGCAGGTTAAAACTACGTCGCTTTGTGTAAAGCGTCTTAGGGTAAGGCTGCGGATCCTTGCCGCAAGCTCGTCCAGATGAAACGGCTTGGTGAGGTAATCGTTGGCGCCGGCATCGAGTCCGGCGACTTTATCTGATACTTCGCCACGTGCGGACAGAATCAGTACCTTAGTCTCGCAGTCAGTTTTCCTAAGTTCCCTGAGTACGGTCATGCCGTCGATGCGGGGAAGGTTGAGGTCGAGTACCACGAGGTCAAAGACTTCGACGCCCAGCAGGTCGAGCGCCTCCTGCCCGTCGTGGCAGCAGTCGACGCTGTACGCCAAGTTTCGCAAGCTGCGCGCGATTGCGTCACACAGCGCCTGCTCGTCCTCGATGATCAAAATACGCATAACGGTCTCCTTGCACATTCCAAATCGCGCTTAACACGGATTTTATAGCCGATATGGTCCAATGGTCGCGTAACGAAAGGAGTGGTCAGGTTGTTCAAAGCGGTAAAACCCGTGGTACAGGTCGCTTTGTTGATCGTCGGAATTGCCATGGTGTGCTTTGGCGTTATGCGTGGCGAGGCGGATGCCGTGCTGGCCAAAGCGATTAGGCTGTGCTTGGAGTGTATCGGAATTGGATAAAAGAGAAAACACTGCGTCGCATGTTTTGGCTCGATTTCGCGGATTCATTCAGGCGGCGGCGACGCTCGTCACCAACATTCACCTGCCGAACTTTGCCAAAGGCGGCATCTATCAGGGCGCGGGAAAAACAGTCTGCGTACCCGGGCTTAACTGCTATTCGTGCCCCGCGGCATCGGGTGCGTGCCCCATCGGGTCGTTCCAGTCGGTGGTGGGTTCATCCAAGTTCAACTTTTCTTACT
>DBGFLF010000273.1:0-1676 GCA_048528725.1 Collinsella sp. | reverse complement strand
GACGGCTATGAGTTGCTGGGCGAGGATCGCATCGTCGATCTGGGTGAGCCCATCAACGACGCGGTCGTCATGGACACGCCGTTCGTTGTCCTGTGCAAGCCCGATTGCCGCGGCCTATGCCCCACTTGCGGCATCAATCTCAACGTCGAGCAATGCGATTGCGCCGCTCAAGCAGAGGCCGAATGGGCCGCTGCCACGGAAAATCCATTTGCAGCATTGAAGAATCTCAAGCTTGACGAGTAAAACTGTGGTAGTATCGCTACTTGCGCGTAATCGCCACACTGGATAGTTCATAAGGAAGGTCACTATGCCCGTACCTAAACAAAAGCAGGGTCGTATCCGCACTCACACCCGCCGTTCCGCCAACATGAAGATTTCGGCTGCGGCTCAGTCCACGTGCCCCCGTTGCGGTGCTGTCAAGCTCCCGCACCACGTGTGCCCCAGCTGCGGTTTCTACAAGGACCGCGAGGTTATCGTTACCGAGTAACTGTATACTCTGGATGCGATGCCGTTCCAACTGGAACCACAATGGCCGGCTCAATGAGTCGGCCATTTTTGTATAAGGAGTATGTATATGAGTAACGTTCGCGTTTGTGTAGACGTTGTGGGCGGAGACGAGAAGCCTCAGGTCGTCCTCGACGGTATCGAGGCGGCGCTTGCGGCGGATTCCGATATCGAGGTCCTGGCAGCTGGTCCCGCCGAAATCGTCAATCCCTTTGCAGCTTCCCATGCACGTGTTGAGGCCCTTGAGGCGCCTGACGTTATCGCCATGGATGACGATCCCATTCGCGCCGTGATGACCAAGCGTAAGTCGTCGATCGTGCTTTCTTGCCGCGCCATTAAGAAGGGCAACGCGGATGCGTTCTTCTCCGCCGGCTCCACCGGTGCCATGACCGCCGCCGCCACCGCCTATGTGACGCCGTTTAGGTATCAGGCCGAAGGCAAGAAGCAGCCGGTGCGCCCCTGTCTGACCAATGCGCTGCCCAATCGCGCCGGCGGTCTGACGGTGCTGTGCGACATGGGTGCCAACCCCGATGTGGAGGTCGATGACATGGTGCGTTTTGCCCAGATGGGTAGCGCCTATGCCCGCGTCGTCCTGGGCATCGAGCATCCTCGCGTGGGCCTGCTTGCCAACGGCACCGAGGATGAGAAGGGCTCCAACTTTACCAAGGCCTGTTTCCCTGCTATGAAGGCCGCCGTTCCCGGCTTTGTTGGTAACTGCGAGGGCACCGACCTCACCTCAGGTAACTTCGATGTCGTCGTTGCCGATGGCATGTCGGGTAATATCGCTCTCAAAGCTACCGAGGGCGCTGCCAAGTTTTTGCTGCAGGAGCTCAAGGGCGCCTTTATGGCCTCGCTCGGCACCAAGATCGCCGCGCTGCTCATTAAAAAGCAGATGCGCGAGATTAAGGCCAAGCTCTCTGGCGACGCCAAGGGCGGCGCGATTCTTCTGGGCCTGCGCGGCGTGGTCCTGATCGGCCATGGCGCCACCTCAGTCGAGGCTGTCAAAAACGGTACGCTCGCGGCGGCCGAAGCCGTGCGCGCCGGGCTGGTTGAGAATGTCGCCAACTCTATGGACGGTATCGTTTTATAAGAGCGAGTTAGGGCGCTGTTATGTGCTTCGCGGCGCACGTCGTGGGGTAGAATCAGAACCGTGTCTTGGTACCGCCCGGGCG
>DBGFLF010000272.1:0-2247 GCA_048528725.1 Collinsella sp. | reverse complement strand
ACGAGATAGTCGAGAAGCGCGGCCTCAAGAAGGAGTAACATCGGGACTTGCAGCGACGGACCTCAGGACGCTCTTACACCACGTCTGCGCGCGCGACCTACAGCTATCCATTATCAAGGCACTTTAAGGTGGTTAAAGTCATTTTTAGCAGGTTTTAATCGCTCGCAGACACCCAACTAGGCCCTCAAAAGCTAAATTTCGCTGTTACTAAATTAGTGACAGTACTCATATTTAGCATTTATTGTCCATGGAGTCCCGGGGAGGCGACAATTCGACTCCCCGGGACTGCTCGCCTATTCGGAAATCGGCGCCCCATGGCCCCAAGAGCCTTCCATGCCGCATACGGTCGAAGCAAACCCCGCCGCAAAGTCGAGTGCGCGCTCGATGGCCTCGGCGCCATCCTCGCCACGCTTGACAGAATCGAGATAGCACATCAAGAACGAAGTCAGGAACGAGTCACCCGCACCCATGGTGTCCTTCATTTCCGTTACCGGTTTAGCCAGTTGGCGGTAATAACGATCGCCATCATAGGCAATGCAGCCCTCAGCGCCAGCCGTTGCCGATACAAAACGCGGACCTAGGCTCCTCACCCATGCCAGACGCTCGCGAATCTCATCCTCGCTCGCGGCGTCTGCCGCGCTAAAGAATGCGAAGTCAACGTAGGGAGCAATCTGCTCGTAGTACTCGTCGGTCGAATCGTCCGAGAAGTCAAACGAAACCGTGACGCCCGCGGCCTTCAACTTGGGAAGTTCGCGCTCGGTAAAGCAATAGTTGCCCGAGTGGACTACGTCGAACTGCTTCATGTACGCAAGGTCAAAGCGATCGAGCACATAGCGAGCATCACCACGGATGCCACCCTCATTGGAGCCAAGGAAAACACGGTCGCCGTTAACGACGGTCACGCGCGCAGCACCATTCTCACCGATGAGCTGCTTGCATTTGGCTAGTTCAACGTCCTCATCTTCAAGACTCGCAATCACATGCTCAGCAGCAGCGTCATTACCAAAGATGCCCATATACGCGGAGCGCGCGGCGCCGCACTTCTTGGCATACACGGCAAAGTTCACCGCATTGCCACCCGGATACATTGTGTGGATATGCTCGTAGCAGTCGACGACGTTGTCGCCAAACCCCAGTGCGCTCACGTTAAATGCCATGACGCCGCCCCTCTCTCTTATGCCAACGGAACCACTGTTGTGACAGCAGTACCGCCCAGAATCTACGCGAGTTCCAGCAGCTCCGGCAGCTGGTCGATAATCTTGTCCGCGGCATCCTGGCTAAAGCCAAAGCGTTCCTCGCGCTTGGCAATGACCGTCAGGCCGGCTCGCTTACCCGCGGTAATGCCCGGAACGGAATCCTCAACGCAGCAGCAACGATTCGCGGGCAGCCCCAGCAGGTCCAGCGCATGCAGGTAGATGTCGGGCTCGGGTTTGCTCTCCTTAAACTGCTCGCCGCTCACCACATACTCAAAGGCATCAGACAGCCCGCATGCGTTGAGCACTTCCTCGATGCTAACCATGGGAGACGAGCTGGCAAGCGCCACGCGAACGCCACGGCGCGGCAGCTCTCGAATCGTATCCACGGCGCCTGGGTTAATCAAAGCCTGATAGTCACGCGGACGCTTATGCGCCCACTCGTCCCAACGGGCCAACGCCTCCTCGCCAGTGAAGTGTCCCTTACCGGCGCGCTCAAACCAATCGACCAGCATATGCAGGAAGAACTGATGCGAGGTACCGACCTGCCCATTCAACTCCTCTTGAGTCAGATTAAGTCCAAGCTCCTTGGCAAACGCGGCAGTCTCGCCCAAGTAGTAATACTCGGTATCGACAATGACGCCGTCCATGTCAAAGATAACGGCGTCGAACGGAAATGCGGACACGGCACCCTCCCTAACAAAAGGACGCCCGCAAGCAGGCGCCCGAGCCATGCATTAATCGGCGATTCTAACCCAGCAGCTTATCCAGCGCCACCGCAATGCCATCTTCGTTGTTATCGGCGGTCACCATCTGGGCTACAGCCTTAACCTCTTCGACGGCGTTACCCATGGCAACACCGGTGCCGGCCCACTCAATCATGGACTTGTCGTTCTGGCCGTCGCCAAACGATACGACCTCACTGGCATCGATGCCGAGCTTGGGCAGGGCACCCTCGAGTGCGCGGGCCTTGTCGATACCGGGCGCCGTGTACTCAAAGTACCAGTCGGCCGTAAACATGCCCGAAAGCGTCTGCTTAAAGGGCGCATACATC
>DBGFLF010000271.1:0-4961 GCA_048528725.1 Collinsella sp. | reverse complement strand
ACAACTGGATTCCCGCAGGGTCCGGCATAGGTTAACTTTTCGCCGCACTCCGCAGGACGCAAGAAGCTCCCGCCGCACGAAGTGCGCAGCGAGAGCTTCTTGCATGTCCGAGGACGCGGCGAAAAGTTAACCTATGCCGGACCCGGGCGTTATATCAATTGTCTTGGACTAGAACATGCCCAAGAAACCGTGCACAAACAGCGCGGCCAGAGCGGCACCGATAAACGGAGCGATGCCAGGAACAAGCAGGCCGTACTTCCAGTTGTTGTCAGCCTTGTTCTTGATCGGCAGCACCTGATAGGCCATGCGAGGACCAAGGTCACGAGCCTGGTTCATGGCGAAGCCGGTGATGCCGCCCATGCCCATGCCAACAGCCCAAACAATCAGACCGACGCAGATAGCGAGCATCAAAACGTTCTCGCCAGCGCGACTAGCGGCAGCAAGGATGGCGCTGATGAACACAAAGGTGCAGATAGCCTCGCAGAAGAAGTTGCGGGCATAGTTGGTGCCCTCGGTGGTGGGGTTGGTCGAGAAGATGTTGCGCTGAGCAACGGGATCGATGACACCATCGGAAGCCTTGAACTCATCGGCATACATCAACCATGCGATCACGGCACCCGCAAAGCCGCCGAGCATATCGGCAATCATGAAGGGGATGCAGCTGCTCCACGGCACCAGGCCGACGATGCACTGGGCAAGCACCATGGCGGGGTTCATGCACACGGCACCGCCAAAGACAAACAGGCAGACCGAGATGCCAAAAGACCAAGTGGTGATGGCAAACATGTGGCCGGAGCCCTGATACTTGGTGCCCTTGAGCACCGTATCGCAGTGCACGCCCACGCCAAAGATGATCATGAGGGCAGTTGCGCCGAATTCGCAGAGGAGTTTGGTAAGCATAAAACCTTATCTTTCTTGTCGGTTAAAAACGATTCGTTTAGGCCGCGCACTAGTGCTGCGCGACGACAACGCCCAGGCCATCGGGAATAACGGCAACCTTGGCATCGGCGCCCTTCATCTCAAAGGCGAGCTTGAGCGCCTCCTCGATAGTGTTGACCGGCGTCATGTGCATATCCTTGAGCATCTGGTGATCGCACAGGTCGGTAACCATGATCACAGGGTGATGCGCCAGGATGCGGGCAAAGATCTGGCTCGTCCACTGATCGGGCAGGGTCTCGTCCTTAGGACGGTCGATGCAGGCGCGCTCAAACTCCGCCGGGTCGTTGTCGGCGATGTTGTGATAGAAGCCCTCGCCGCCGTGACCGTCGGCACAACCGGCGACGTCGATGATCACGCCACCCTCGGGAAGCGTAGCCTCGGCAGCGCACATGCCCTTCACGGCCTGATAGATGTTCTGATCGAGCGGGTAGCCGCCGTTGGTGGTGATGGCGATCTCGCACTCGACGGGCTCAACGCCGGCAAGGCTCTTCACGAACTCGCAGCCGGCCTCGTGCGCCTTGTGAATGTCGCCGGCAAAGGAGCCGATGACCTCGTGCTTGCCGTTGAGCACCACGTTGAGCACAAAGGCAAGGTGAGCCATCTCGGCGGCGGCGAACATGTCCTCGCTCACATGGTTGTGGCACAGGTTGCCGGCACGCGAGTGGGAATCATTCACAAACTGACCGTTGTGGTTGTACATGATGGTCTTGTAGCTGGCGACGCCGGGCAGCACGGACTTGCGGCTGCCGGAGAAACCGGCAAAGAAGTGCGGCTCAATAAAGCCCTCGGCAAGCAACAGATCGCAATCGGCGGCAATCTTGTTGATGATGCACTCGCCACCAGAAGGCAGGGTGCCGATCTTTTTCATCATGCTGTCGTCAGTCGCGACGTGCATAACGATTTCCTCGTTGGCAACGATCTCCTCGCCATACTTGTTGACGAGCTCCTCGTGCGTCGACGGACGGTGCATACCCGTAGCAACCAAAATACGCACACGAGCCTCGGGCGCAGCGGAATGGATGTGATGCAGCAGAATAGGCATCGTCACACGCGAGGGAACGGGACGCGTATGGTCGGAGCTAATGATGACGATATCCTTTTTGCCAGCACAAAGCTCCTCGAGCGAAGGCGAGCCATAAGGGTTGGCAAGCGACTCCTCTACCAGCTCTTCCTGCGATTTCGTGGTCTTAAACTCGTTTTGATGACCCTCCATCACACCAGCGAAGTTCTTATCCTCGAGCTCCAGATGCAACGTCTTGTGGTCAAACGGTAGTTCACATTCAAACAATGACGAGCGCCCTCTTCCTTTCAACTGACACACTAGTTAAACCGCAGAGAGGATACGCCGCCCATCGACAACAACCAACCACCCACCGACCCATTAACACAACGTTCACATTTAAACGCTACAAAAAGACGGCCGCCACCCCAAAGGGAACTGGAGTCGCTCATAAAGCCGAGTGCGCGCACGCGCGCACGTTCGAAGCCAGGGGGCGGGCGACGCTAGGGATATTCGAGTACATCGAGTGCCTCTACAGCAGGGCCCGCATGGCTCGCCGGGCCGTAGTCCTCCGCCATCCTCCTGCAGGTTTCGGCCAGGTCGCTCGCCTGCTCTTTCGTGAGGAAGCAGGCGAGGACGGTACTTGCTCAGATCAGGAAATCTTCTTTGTTTTCAATCAGAGAGTTCACAGATTGCAAAGGGGATGCCGTGTGCAGGCATCCCCTTCTCCTAGCAAAGCGATATTCGTATACCGAATCGCATATACCGGTAATTGTCATATTAGCTCCCCGCTCTGATTGCCTCGATTCACTTGTGAGCGCAATCGTTTCGTCGGAGCAGATCCATCTCAGCCAAATTTCACGCTGACATGCAGGATTTGATTTGACCGCAGGGAGTATTCCAGAGAGTAGGAGTGCATCTCATTTTCCTCAGGCGCGTTTTTCTTGAGTGCGGAAACGGAAATGATACGCCCCGCGGATCTCGAGTCCTCTTTCGCATCCCCCAAGGGAACATAGTCTCCTTCCGAGGTCTTCTCCCCTACAGAATAACTATAGTCATTTGCATCAAAAGAAATGCCATACTCTTCGGAAATGATTTGGTTAGCCGTCGCAACCGTCTGTTTCTCCCTTTCCGAAGGAATCGATTTTGCGATAGCGCAACCAACCAAAAGGCAAGAACCTGCTAAAGCGAATGCAGCCAATGCAGACATTAGCGCCCTGAATTTCATCGTTTATTCCAATCTGCCGGTTCCTTATCAACTGATCGATTTGGATGGAAGGAACAGCCAGAAACCGGCAGGCGTCCCTTCTTCAGAAAGCTACCAAAGACGGTCTAACGCGCCTTCGCTCCGAATGCGGCATTCGCAACGGACGACGCATAGGAGGTCGTCGCGAGAGCGCAGCAGACGAAGCCCGCGACCAGCGCGACCAAAGTAAACCCGATACCGGGGGCGATGATCTCGACATCGGCGGAGAGGGCGACCGCCGCGATGCCCACCCAGAGGTACGCGAGCGCGACCGCGAGGGGCACGGCGAGAATCCGAAGCGATGCCGACCGGCACACCTTCTCCAGTCCCCTCCTCGATAGCCCGAGCTTCACGACGGGTCTCATGCGCACGCCCTCCTCGAACGCCCTCGCGTTCAGGCGCGAGTAGGCGAGGCTGGCGGACGCGAGCAGGAACGACACGCTCAGCATGCTCCCCAGGTACAGCATGAGGCTGAACTGCACGCGGTCCGCCTCGTAGTAGCCCCTCGCGAGAACCAGAGAAACCGCGCCTTCCCTGGCGTAGTCCACGATGTCAGCGATTGCCGCAGTCAACTCGGAATCGGACTCCCATCCCTCGTAGGTGTATGCATGCACCTGCGTCTCATCACCGCCGAATCCCGCCGCTTCGTAGTCGGCGTCGTCGAGTACGGTGACCGAAGACGCGTACCCGTCGAGCAGGACGAGCCCCTCCCCGCGCATCACGTCAAGGTCCCCCAGGGCGTTCTCGACCGACGCCGGAACCCCGCTCGGATCGAAGCTCTTCGAACCAGGAAGGAGAAGCGCCTCGCCGGAATCCAAGGAGATTTGATTGCGACCCGCGACGACGGCGGACTCGTTGTAGGACCTCTCGCTCATGACTGCGTTTCTCGCGTCGTCCGCCCAGGAGAATCCGAAGACGGACCCCACGAGTCCCGGCTTTTTCGCAAGGGCGGACTCGAGCATCTCCACATGGTCAGAGACGGGCACGTCGTCGCCCCTCGCGATATAGCTGACGGGATACGGGACTATCTCCTTCGTCTTCTCGAGCGCCCCGTCGGACAGGGTGAAAAGCCCGACGAGTGCGAAGAACGAGAGGGAGCAGAGCACGGCGGTGACGGTCATCGACTGAAGGTTCCCTTTCAGGGACTCCTGAAACGCGGCGGCCTTCAGCATGGACAGCCCCTCGTAATGCGCTCCTGTCGATCTGCGCCTCGAGAGCCCCACCGCGAAACAAAGATAGAACGCGAGGAACGTTCCCGACGCAAGAAGGCCCACGCCGCCCAGAACGAGGGCGAAGCTCCATACGATGCTCGCATCGCCTTGGCCCATGGCCAGCCCCGCAACAAGAAGCATCGCGCATGCGACAGCCGTAAGAACGGCCGCCTTCACAGAGGGCTTCCCCTCCGCAATGCGATCGGCGTCGAGCAACTCCCCCACGCTCTTCCTGGACAGTCCCCTCGCCCCAAGGAGGCCGGAGAGGAAGAATACAGCGAGAAACGCCGCAACGGTCGCAATAGCGGGCGCTACAGGCAGATAGAAACCAAACGCGACGACGCCCATGGCCCTGCCCGCGGCCATCAGGAACAGCTTGAGGAACGCGGTTCCCAGGACGATGCCCGCGACAATCGCGGACAGCCCGATGATCACGTTCTCCGCGAGCACGATCCTCCTCAACTGCTTCTTCGAGGCGCCCGACATCGCCATCAAGCCGAACTGCCTGCTCCTAGCCCGCAGGAAGCACGACTCCGAATGCGCAATAAAGGCGAGCGAGAACGCC
>DBGFLF010000270.1:0-7457 GCA_048528725.1 Collinsella sp. | reverse complement strand
GCACGGGAATGCCTCCCGAGGCAGCAGCGTTTATCGGCGCGCTGGTATCGGGGCTGCTCGCAAGCTTGGCTGAAGTCAAGCTCACCTACCCGCGCATCGCCCTCACGGTGCCTTCGATTGTCATTATGGTGCCGGGCTTGTATCTGTATCGCTCGATGTATTACATGTGCACCTTCGACACGGTCAATATGCTCGGCTGGTTTGTGCGCGCAGTGCTCATCGTAGCGTTTCTGCCCGTTGGACTGGGTGTGGCGCGTACGCTCACCGACCCTCGCTGGCGCCACACCAGCTAATTGGTACAAGGGGGACAGGTTACTTTGCACCAAATGAGTTGCGGTGAAATAGGGACTGAATTGCTGCTTAAAGGGTCAAAACAGTCCGTATTCCACCGCAACTTATGGGGTCGGGGGATTATCGGTGCCCTGCATCTTCATAAACTCAACGCTTACGAAGCGCATGCGTTTCGTGCTAGGCTGGTTCCACCACATAAGTAGTCGCAGACGCGCGTACCACGGGCGGGCGAGATGAAGTTCCAACAGCTCCATCTTGCCCGCCCGTTTTTGTTGCGTGGCGCCGCGGTACAACACAGAGAGGAATCTGCCCTTTATGCCTATCAACAAACGAGAGAGCCTGCTGTTCACCTTTATCATGTGCTTTTGCATGGTGCTCTGGATGAGCATCTACAACGTTGCCCTGCAGCACGGGGCCATCAACGGCGAGGTCGTTGCCGCTGCGTGGCTCGGCTTCCCCGTTGCCTACATTTTTGCCATGTGCTGCGACTGGTTCGTCGCCAGCCCGCTCGCCAAGGGTTTCGCCTTTAAGTACTTGGTCACGCCGGGCAAGAGCTCGCCACTTGCCATGACGCTCGCCGTCAGCTCCTGCATGGTCGTTCCCATGGTCATCATCATGTCGCTGTACGGTGCCTGTGAGGGTCTGACGCACATGCCCGGCGGCATCCTTGCGAACCTGTATTCCGTGCCCGCGATCTGGATGATCAACATCCCGCATAATTTTGTGATGGCGCTGCCGTGGAACCTTTTGGTAGCCGGTCCGATTTCCCGCTTCGTCTTCCGTCGCGCCTTCCCTGTGGGGACGGTTTTCGAGGAGGAGCATGCCGAGCTCTTGGAGCAGGCTATGGCTCCTGAGTGCGAGTAGCTCGCTTAGGGATCTGCTGAGCGCGGGCGACTTGCTTGGTTGGAGCCCAAAGCGTGGATAGCTCTCTCGGCGACATCGCGGGCGTGAGCGGTGCGCATGACCGGAGGGCCCGTGCTGCTCCGTTGCCCGACGTGCTAGCGCGCAGAACAATCTGTTGGTGCATTCGGCGGCTGCTGAAGCGTTTCGGCAGCCGCTTTTTATACGGAGTTTAAATACAACAGTCTGTTGTATTACGTAGAGTGGTATATCTCTAGCGGGAAAAATGCGAGAGACGGAGCATTATGGCGTTGCTAGTAGGACTGGACGTAGGGTCGACGACGACCAAAGTTTACGCGATGCACGAGGATATGACCGAGGCGTGGCGGGGATATCGCCGCCACGGGGCGTGTCAGACAGCGAGCGTGCGCGCCATGCTCGGCGAGCTCGCCGAGCGCTTTCCCCATGAGTCACTGCGCGTTGCGGTGACCGGCTCGGGTGCGCGCGATATCGCGACCGCGCTGGGCGCCTCGTACGTTCAGGAGGTGGTCGCCAACGCGCTCGCGATCAGCAGGTTCTATCCGCAGACGCGCTGCGCCATCGAGCTGGGCGGCCAAGACGCCAAGATGATCTTCTTCCGCACCAACGATAAGGGAGACATCGAGGTTGCCGACATGCGCATGAACGGCTCGTGCGCAGGCGGTACCGGTGCATTTATCGACGAGATGGCAAAGCTCATGGGGGTCGGCACCGAATCGGGCGAGTTCGAGCAGCTCGCAAGCCGGGGAACGACCGTCCACGAGGTCTCGGGCCGCTGCGGCGTGTACGCAAAGACCGATATCCAGCCGCTGCTCAACGAGGGCATTCCTACCACCGACCTGGCGCTTTCGGCGCTTCACGCGGTCGCCCGCCAAACGATCGGCGGTCTGGCCCAGGGTATCGACATCGAGCCGCCGGTAATCTTCGAGGGCGGTACGCTCGCCTACAACCCCACACTGGTCCGCGTGTTCCGGGAGCAACTGAATCTATCGGACGATCAGGTTATCGTCCCGCGCGATCCGCAGATCATGGTCGCGCGCGGTGCCGCCCTGTCGCTGACCGACATGTTCGCATCGTCCCAACCGATCGACCTTCCCGACGCTTTTGTCCGGCTGGATAAGCTCGAGACGGTCGCGCCCGCAAGCGGGGAGGGACGTCTTGCCCAGCCCTTTTTTGCCACACCTGCCGAGCAGGCGGATTTTACGGCACGCCATGGCAAAGAGACGCCGGCAAAGGGTCCGGATGCGTATGCGCCCGGAGAGACGGTGCGTGTGGCGCTCGGTATCGATTCGGGGAGCACGACGACCAAGTTCGCCCTGGTCGATGAGGCGGGTGAGCTTGTCGATTCGTTCTACGCGTCTAATAACGGCAGACCGCTCGACGTCGCCCAACAGGGTCTTGTCAGCTTGAAGAACCGCTGGGAGACAGCGGGAGTCACGCTTGCGATCGATGCCGTGGGCACCACGGGATACGGCGAGGAGCTTTTCGCGCGCGCGTTCCACGCCGACTACCATACGGTCGAGACGGTCGCGCACGCCCGCGCCGCGTGCGCATGCGTTCCCGATGCGACCTTCGTGCTCGACATCGGCGGACAGGATATGAAGGCCATCTGGCTCAACCACGGCGTGCTGACCGATATCGTCGTCAACGAGGCGTGCTCTGCGGGCTGCGGCTCGTTCCTCGAGGGTTTTGCCAAAAACCTCGGAATAGCCGTTGAGGATATCGCGACCGAGGCATTTTCGTCCAAAGCCCCCGCCGTTCTCGGCAGCCGCTGCACGGTGTTCATGAACAGCAGCGTCGTTTCCGAGCAGCGGCGCGGTAAGGGTCCGGGCGACATCATGGCCGGTCTCTGCCGTTCGATTATCGAGAACGTGTTCACCAAGGTCATTCGCGTTTCAAATCTCAACCGTCTGGGCGACAAAGTCGTCGTCCAGGGCGGCACGTTCCGAAACGACGCGGTGCTGCGCGCATTCGAGCAGTATCTGGGCAAACCCGTCACGCGTGCGCCCCACCCGGGGCTGATGGGCGCTATCGGTATCGCCCTGCTCGCGCGCGAGGAATGCCGCAAGGGCGATGCCGGCACGTCGTTTATCGGGCTCGATGCCGTGGAGCGCTTCGAGCATCGCGAGTTCGGCGGCGTTACCTGCCGTCGGTGCAACAACCGCTGCCAGCGCGCGGTCGTGGCATTTGGCGACGGCTCGCTTTACGTCACGGGCAATCGCTGCCCGCGCGGCGGCGCCATCTCATGGGATGAGCTCGTGCGCGAGGTTCCCGCGGCGGAGGAGCTGCGTCCGCAGGGTGCTTGCGAGGCACAGGCACCCGGCACGGGGCGCGACCGGACCGCGGCTGCCCCCAATCTCTTTGTCGACCGCGAGAAGCTGCTGTTCGAGTCGTACCCCACGGTTCCCGTCAGCGGGGGGCGCGATGTCACGATCGGCATTCCCCGTGTGCTCGAGTTCTGGGACACCATGCCGTTCTGGTCGACGTTCTTCAGCACGCTCGGCTTTAAGGTGCGCGTCTCGGGACGCAGCACCAAGGCGATGTACGAGCGCGGTCTGGCGCACGTCACATCCGACACCGTGTGCTTCCCGGCCAAGCTCGTCCACGGGCACATCCGCAATCTCGTCGACGCCGGCGTCGACCGCATCTTCATGCCCATCATCACGACGGTGCCCACCGAAAACACCGCCTCTACCAGCGAGTGGATGTGCGCCGTCGTAAAGGGATACCCCTACGTGATGCGCAATTCCGATAACCCGGAGGAGCGTTTCGGCGTTCCGTTCGATACGCCGCTGTTCCACTGGTACGACGAGGGCGACCGAAACCGCCAGCTCAAGGCGTGGTGCAAGGAGACCTTCGATATCGATGCCGACCTGGTTGCCAAGGCGACCGAGCAGGCGGACCGCGCGCAGGAGACGTTTGAGAACCAGCTGCAGCTGCGCGGCAGGCAGGTGCTCGAGAACGTGCACGAGGACGGCGGCTACGCGGTGGTGATCGCTTCGCGCCCGTACCACAACGACCCGCTGGTCAACCACGGGCTGCCCAAGCTCTTCTCTGAGCGCGGCATCCCCGTGCTGACGCCCGATGCGGTGCCGGGGGTCTGCAACGTCGATCTTTCCAACAGCCGCATCGACATCGTGAACAACTATCATGCGCGCATGCTGTCGTGCGCGGTCATCGTCGCATCGACGCCCGAGCTCGAGCTCGTGCAGATGGGCAGCTTCGGCTGCGGCCACGATGCGTATCTCACCGACGAGATCGCGCGCATGATGGGCGAGATGGGCTCCAAGGTTCCGATGATGATCAAGCTCGATGAGAGCGACGTCGCCGGTCCCATGGGCATTCGCGTGCGTTCGTTTATCGAGTCGGTCAACCGTCGTCGCGCGGAGGAGCGTGCCGAGGGCGCCCGGGTGCACGCGGTCCATCCGCTCGACGACCCGTATAAGGTCAAGTACACCAAGCGCGACCGGCACGACAAGATCGCGCTGGTCCCCAACACCTCCCATGCGTTCTGCAGGCTCATGACCGCGGCGATGCGCAATCAGGGCGTGCGCGCCGAGGCCCTTGATATCGGGCGCGAGGATGCCATCCGCCTGGGCAAACGCTATGTGCACAACGACATCTGCTTCCCCGCGCAAATCGTGATCGGCGAGGCGCTCGCGGCACTCGAGAGCGGTAAGTACGACCCGCACGACGTCGCCGTGGTGACTGGCAAGTATATCGGCGACTGCCGCCTGACGCACTACATGCCCCTGCTGCGCCGCGCGCTCGACGACGCGGGATACGACTATGTCCCGGTGCTCACCAACGACGACGTCGATGCCCACAATGCGCATCCGGGCTTCAAGCTCGGCCTTGGCCCGAGCATCCAGATCGCCTACGGTCTTCCCATGATCGATGCCCTCGAGGCCATGCTTAGGCGCATCCGTCCCTACGAGCTCGAGAAGGGCGCGGCGGACGCTGCGTTCGACCGCGCGCTCGATGCGGTTATCGAGGGCATGGAGCGCTCCGGGCTGAGAGGCCAGGCGACGGGCTTCAAACGCGCGCTTGCGATCATGGACGCCGTTCCGTACGACCGCTCGAACCCGCATCCGACCGTTCTCATCGTGGGCGAGTACCTGCTCAATTTCCATCTCGGCGCCAACCACGAGATCGAGCGCTACCTCGAGGACAACGGGCTCGAGGTCATCGAGGCGCGCATGACCGACGTGATCCGCAAGACCTATTTCTACAAGCATGCGCAGTCGCGCGAGTTCCACGTCGACCTGTCGCTGCCCGAAAAGGCCTGGTACGCCACGGCGGACAACCTGTTCGAGCTCGCGCACGACCGTTGCGACCGCCTGGGCGCGGCGAGCCCGCTCTACGAGCCGCCGACGCGCATGCCCGAGCTCGTGCGCGCGAGCGATAAGATCCTGCACCATACGTTCGATGCGGGCGAGGGCGTGCTGATTCCGGCGGAGATTCTCGAGCACGCCAAGCGCGGCTGCCGCAACTTCGTGATCCTGCAGCCGTTCGGGTGTCTGCCCAACCATGTCGTGGGGCGCGGGCTCATCCATGCGCTCAAGGAGCAGTATCCCACGGCGCAGTTCCTGCCGCTCGACTACGATCCCGACGTGAGCTTCGCCAACGTGGAGAACCGTCTTCAGATGCTCATCATGAACGCCAAGGCGCAGGGGTGCGGTGAGGCGCATGGCGAGACCGCGTAAGGACGCCGATGCGCCCGATGCACGCACCCGTATCATCGAGGCGTTTTGGGAGCTCATCGAGAACAACAGCATCTTCGAGCTGTCGGTTGGCGAGGTGACCCGCGCCGCCCAGTGCAATCGCGGAACGTTTTACTACTATTTTCACGATTTCGATGAACTCGTCGCCATCGCCATAGCCCAGCTGCTGCAGGATAACGAGCTCATCACCGATGCCCTCTGGCATTTTTCGAGCGAGGGCGACCTTTCGGCGTTCGACCGGCGCGACGTCCGCTGCCTGCTGCAGCGCATCGTCATCACCATGAGGGCGGGTGCCGCCGAGCAGGTCGTGCAGGGCATCCATACGATCATCATCGACCGCGTGAGAGAGATCGTCCACCCCGACGGAGAAGAGCTCAAGGCAGATTCGAGCTTTGCGGTGGGCTTTCTGGTCTCGGGCATCATGGGCTTTGTGATGGCGGTCGGCTTTGCCCGGGAGGGCGGCGAGGAGATAGACCTCGAGCAGCCGGGGGACAGCGCGTGCGCGTACCTGAGGGCGGTCGCCATGCAGACGGTGGAAACGGTCGCGCAAGTCGAGGGCGTCGATACATCCGAGCTGCTCGAACGCGTCTCCAAGGAGGCCGATGCCTATCGCGCATCGCGTGCGACGAGTCCCGACGTGGTGAAAGACGCCTAGGGTTTCTCTTGCGGGGCGCCTGTCGCGCATCGCGCGGTGAGTCCCGCGATGCGGTCATAACCTGCATTCATGTGAGCCGGGTTTATAGATATTCCTCCAGCTGTTAACATAGACAACCTGTGGGTAAAGAGACAAAAGCGCCGCCGACGGGCGGGCGTTTTGATTTCGATGAACTCATGTAAGGAAACGAGCATGTTAGATAGATTTACCGATCGAGCGCGCAAGGTCATGTCGATGGCCAAACAGGAGGCGCTCGATCTGCACTCAAATAAGGTGGGCACCGAGCACCTGCTGCTCGCACTCGCCAAGGAGGACGAGGGCATCGCTGCCGAGGCGCTGCGCTCGCTTGATATCTCCTACGACGACATCATGGACACCCTCAAGGAGGTCCAGACCACGGTTCCCGAGCCCAGCGAGGAGACCGAGGCTGCCAAGCTTGCCTTTACGCCGCTCGTCATTAGCGTGATGGAGCGCTCCTTCCGCGTGGCACGTGAGAACAACCAGACCTACGTGTCGACCGAGCACTTGCTGATTGGCATCGTCGAAGAGGGTAACGGCATGGCCATGGACATCCTCATGCGCCTGGGTGTGTCGTCCGCCTCCATCAAAAAGGCTATCGAGAAACTTACCGCCAAGGACCAGGACAAGAAGCGTCCGCTCGCCGGCGCCGGTGCCGGGCGTCCCGGTGCGGGCCTGCCGTTCTTTAGCGGCTCGGACGCGTCGCAGCAAAAGGGGAGCGGCACCGATACGCTTAAGCAGTTCGCCACCAACCTTACGCAGAAGGCGCGCGACGGCGAGCTCGACCCTGTAATTGGTCGCGAAAAGGAAGTCCAGCGTATGATGGAGATCCTTTCGCGTCGCACCAAGAACAATCCGCTTATCTTGGGCGACCCCGGCGTGGGCAAGAC
>DBGFLF010000269.1:0-3533 GCA_048528725.1 Collinsella sp. | reverse complement strand
CGCTCATCGTCAACGACCCGGCATACCGGCGCCGCCTAATGCTCTCCATGCTCACCGAGGAGCCCGACGCGTACCTGGCGCAGTTGCAGGCGGCTAAGCTTAACGACGACGTTGAGGTGGCGCACTATGCCGCGACGGCGGTGGCGCAGATCTCCAAGGAGTCCGACCTTAAACTGCAGCAGCTGGAGCGTGCCTTTAAGACGGACCCGAGCGCGCAAAACCTCAACGAATACTGCGATTTTCTTGGTGAATACTTGTGCTCGGGCTTGGCTGAGGGGCGCGTGGCTCAGATTCAGCGCCAACAGTACGCGCGCCTGCTTGCGCGTCGCTGCGAGCGCGAGGATACCCTTGAGCTGCGCATTCGATACGCGACGGCGCTGGCCGATGTCGGACAGATCGACGAAGCGCAGGCCGTGACCGACCAGCTGGTGCTCGACGTGCCCGAGGAGCAGGAGGTTTGGATGCTTTGCCTGCGCCTGGCCGTGATGCGCCGCGACGGTGACGAGGTTCACCGTGTGATCGATGCGATTGACAAGCAACATGTGTATTTGAGCGCCGACAACCGCGAAAAGTTGGCGTTTTGGCGCGACGGGGAGGAGGTCGGATGAGCGTGGCGCAACATATCCGCGACCGTGCAGGCCGCTTTCGTTGGATGGGACTCCTCGTGGTGTGGGCGGTCTTTATTGCCATGGCCGCCGTGCTGCTGGTGGAACGTGCCGGCGTGCAGTACAGTGCGGGTCAGCATAAGCTGGGGATGCTTGCCGCCAACGATGCGGTGCCTGCCTCCTCGGCAATCTTTGGCCAAAAGCCCACGTGCCTGGTCATTACCGATTCCGATCAAGCGGGCGTCGAGGACGTAAAGGAGCAGTTCGACCAGAGCCTGCTCGACATGAAGATCGCGCACCGCGACGTTGACCTTGCCCTGGATGGCGCGGATGCCATTCCCTCGCTGACCTCCTTCGATCGCGTGATTTTGCTCATGCCGTCGCTTGATGGGCTCAGTACGCACCTGAGCGACATTATGAGTTGGGTGAGTGCCGGCGGTTCGCTTATGCTCGCCATGCCGCCGGATAACTCGAGCTATCTGCAAGTGATTGCCTCCAAGCTTGGCATTGAATCGGCCGGATATGACTATGTAAAAGCCGAAAGCATTGTGCCGAGTGAGGACTTTATGCTGGGCGGGGGAGAGCGCTACGAGCTCTCGGACCCCTTTGATTCGTCGCTTTCGGTATCGCTGCGCGAGACGGCTCGTGTGTGGGCTATGACCGGCGATGCGGGCGCCCCGCTCATTTGGTCCAATGACTGCGGTAGCGGGCGCACCGTGGTGTGCAATATCGGTATCTATGACAAGGTCATGCGCGGTTTTTACGCCGCGGCGATCAGCCTGCTGGGTGATGCCACGGCCTATCCGGTCATCAACAGCGCCGTGTTCTATTTGGACGACTTTCCTAGCCCCGTGCCCTCGGGCGATGGTACTTATATCAAGCGTGACTACGGCCTTTCCATTGCGGATTTTTACACTAAGGTCTGGTGGCCCGATCTGCAAAAGCTCGCGCAAAAATACGGCATTCGCTATACCGGCGTGATGATCGAAAACTACGAGGACGCGGTCAACCAGACCGAGCCCGCGCGCCAACCCGATACCACGCAGTTCCGCTATTTTGGCGGCATGCTGCTGCAGATGGGCGGAGAGCTGGGCTTTCACGGCTACAACCATCAGCCTCTGGCGCTCTGGGACACCGACTACGGCACGCTGTACGTCTACAAGACCTGGAAGAACAAAGAGACGCTCGTCGCTTCGCTCAACGAACTTATCGCGTTTCAGGACGAGGTCCTGCCCAACGCTCACGGCTCGGTTTACGTACCGCCGTCGAATATCCTTTCGGCCCGAGCGCGCAAGCTCATCGGCACCGACGTTCCGCGCATTAAGACCATCGCCAGTACGTACTTTGAGGACGGTACCGACCTGCCCTACGTGCAGGAGTTTGGCGTGGCGAGCGATGGCATTGTGGAGCAGCCGCGCATTGTCTCGGGCGGCATGGTCGACGATTCCTATATGCGCCTGGCCGCCGTGTCCGAGCTCAACATGCACTACGTGAGTACGCACTTTATGCACCCGGACGACCTGCTCGATCCGGATCGCGGCGCCAAAGAGGGCTGGGAGGTCTACAAGGGCGGCCTGACCGACTACCTGGACTGGCTTACCAAATCCGCGCCCGATCTGCGGCACCAGACGGCGTCGGAGTGCTCCGGTGCCATCCAGCGCTTTTCGTCGGTTACGGTGAACGTGGATACAAGTGCAGATGCCTGGACGCTCAACCTGGGCAATTTCCACGACGAGGCGTGGCTCATGTTCCGCGCCAATAATGGCGAGCCGGGTGCGGTGACGGGTGGCGAACTGACGCATCTTACGGGCAATCTGTATCTGCTCAAGGTAAATGATAAGACCGTGACGATCGAGCGCAAGGAGGGTGGCGATAAATGAGAATCTGCTTGGTACTCGAGGGTTGCTACCCCTATGTGCACGGTGGCGTATCTACCTGGATGCATGGCTACATTACGGCCATGCCCGAGCACGAGTTTGTGCTGTGGGTGATTGGCGCGCATGCTGCCGACCGTGGCAAGTTTGTCTACGAGCTGCCCGGCAACGTGGTCGAGGTGCACGAGGTGTTCCTGGACGATGCCCTGCGGCTTTCGGGCGAGCAACATGAAGCCAGTTTTAACGACCGTGAGCGCGAGGCGCTACGCCGTCTGGTGTCGCTCTCCAATCCGGACTGGGACGTGTTATTCGATATCTTCCACCGCCGTCGCGTGCATCCGCTCTCGTTTTTGCAGAGCCGCACGTTTATGGATATCTTTCGCGACGTGTGCCTGGCCGAGTATCCCTACACGCCCTTTGCCGATGCATTTCATACCATGCGCTCCATGTTGCTGCCCGTGCTCTACCTGTTGGGCAGCGAGGTGCCGGTGGCCGATGTGTACCATGCCATCTCGACCGGCTACGGTGGCCTGCTCGCCTGCCTGGGCTCAAGCGTTCACCATGCGCCGGTGCTGCTGACCGAGCATGGCATCTATACCCGCGAGCGCGAGGAAGAGATCATTCGCGCCGATTGGGTGGTGCCGTCATTTAAGGACCGCTGGATTCGCTTTTTCTACCTGCTTTCGGAGGAGATCTATCGCCGCGCCTTCCGTGTGACGAGTTTGTTCCATAACGCCCGCAAGACGCAGATCGATATGGGCTGCGATGCGGACAAATGCCTGGTCATCCCCAACGGCATCCAGTTCGACCGCTTTAAGGACATCCCCTTAAAGCCCGATGACGGCTGGGTGGACATTGGCGCGGTAGTGCGTCTGGCGCCCATCAAGGACGTCAAGACCATGATCTATGCCTTCTTTGAGTTGCACGAGCGCCTGCCCAAGGTGCGCCTGCACATCATGGGCGGCGTGGACGACGAGGAGTACGGCGCCGAGTGCCACGCGCTGGTCGAAACCCTGGGCGTGCGCGACCTGATCTTTACCGGCCGCGTCAACGT
>DBGFLF010000268.1:0-5358 GCA_048528725.1 Collinsella sp. | reverse complement strand
TATGAGCAGTGGCGTGCCGGACAGGATGAGACGGCGGCTCGCATCGCGTCCGACCCCGATAGGCTTCTGTTCCATGTGGAGCCTGAGCTTGGCTGGCTCAACGACCCCAACGGTTTGGTTCAGATTGGTGATACGTATCACATCTATCATCAATACGATCCTTTCGATGCTGCGCATGGCGGTCCAGTGCTTTGGAACCATCTGACGACAAAGGATTTTGTGACGTACGAGAATCACGGCCCCGTGCTGTTCCCCGATTCCGATTTGGATTCGAGCGGAGCGTATTCTGGTTCTGCCTTTGTACGTGATGGCAAGATTCACTACTTCTATACCGGCAACGTCAAGCATTTTGACCGCGATGATTACGACTACGTGTTGACGGGCCGTGAGCAAAACCAGATTCATATGGTTGCCGAGAATCCCGACGAATTGGGCGAGAAGCGCATGGCTGTTGGACCAGTCGATTACCCCGACGATATCGGTACGCACGTGCGCGACCCCAAGATCCTTGAGCACGATGGTATCTACTACATGGTTCTGGGCGCTCGTACGAAAGACGACCGTGGCTGCGTGCTTGTCTATACTTCGCGTGATTTAGGGGTCTGGAGCTATGCGACGCGCATTGAGCTGGACGAGAACTTTGGCTTTATGTGGGAGTGCCCCGATCTGTTTGAGCTCGATGGCGAGCTTATTCTCGTTTGCTGTCCGCAGGGTGTGCCTGCCGATGGTTGGCGTTACCGCAATCCGCATCAGTGCGTGTGGTTCCCTATCGAGGCCGATTGGGAGGCGCCGAGCTTTAAAATCGTCGGGCAGGGCATGCCCCCGATGGTCGATGCCGGTTTTGATTTCTATGCTCCGCAGTCCTTTGAGGATGCTGCAGGCCGGCGTTTGATGATCGGATGGTCGGGTTGCCCCGATGCGACGGCAGAAAACCCGACGGTGGCGCGCGGGTGGCAGTGCGCGTTGACGGTGCCGCGAGAGCTGAGCATGCGCGATGGTAAGCTCTGCCAGCAGCCGGCGCACGAGATTGAGAGGATGCGCGGCGACTGCGTTCGCGCGACAGGCGGTGAAACCGTTGAGGAGCCGGGCCGCCTGTTTGATCTTGTGGTTTCCTGTGAGGGTGCCAAGATGGTCGAGCTCGAGATTCGCAAGGGTGTCTTTGTGCGCTATGCAGACGGGATGCTTACCCTCGACATGGGTGACGAAGGCTATGGGCGCGACCAGAGGTCGATCGAGCTCAGCGAGCTTCGCGACCTGCGCGTGCTTTCGGACACTACGATGGTCGAGATTTTTGCAAATGGCGGCGAGGCGGCACTTACGAGCCGTACCTATTCGCCGGCGGTTTCGGCGATGGGGTTGCATGCCGAGGGTGCGGCATCGATGAATTTCTACCGCCTCGTGCATTAACCGTGCATGGGGCACGATTGGACTTGCTGGGCGAAATGAATCGCAGTTGCCGCGGCCAACTACCGTTTATCGCGTATAGCGACCGTTTGCGGAGTAAGTAACACTTAGTAATAAACCGTGTAGAATCTCAGGTTAGCACGGAGTTTTCCAGGGAGACGCTGTCCTTTGTTGTGCGCAAGGGGCGGCGTCTCTTTGGCGCTTGGACGCCGTTGTGCAACAGTGCGGCGGCGCGTGCCATGTATTGAAAAGCCAATGTCGAGATGGGTCGTGATAATAATGGGCAAGTACGTAATCGTGGTTGAGTCTGGGTCGGATGTGACGCCGGAGCTCTGCGAGCGCTACGGCATCGTGCGCGTGCCCATGCATGTCACGATTGGTGACGAGACCGTCGAGGACGGCTCCATCGATCCGCTCGAGATTTACTCGCGCTGCAACGAGTTTGGCGTAATGCCCAAGACCAGCGGCTGCGCGCCTGCAGATTTTGCGCACGTATATGACCGTATCCATGCCGAGCAGCCCGATGCGACCATTCTGCATCTTGCGTACTCCGAAGTCACGACTTGCTCGCATCAGTCCTCCAAGATTGCGGCTAAGGGCCGCGACTACGTATTCTCCATGGATACGCGTTTTGTCTCGGTGGGCCAGTCGCTCGTTGCCGTCGAGACCGCCAAATACATCGAGGCTCACCCCGATGCCACCGTCGACGAAATTTTCGCCTTCACCAATTCGGTGATGGACCGTGTGCTGCTGGGCTTTGTTCCTACCGACCTAGCCTTCCTTAAGGCGGGAGGTCGTCTGTCCAACGTGGCATTCCTTGGCGCCCACCTGCTCAAGATTAAGCCCTGCATTGAGGTGACGGGCGGTAAGTTTGTGGCGACCAAGAAGTTCCGCGGCTCTATGCTCAAGTGCGCCCGCGCCTTTATTGACCACATGGTTGCGAAGGGCGAGATTGACTACTCGCACATTGGCCTGGCGTATTCGGTAGGCCTTTCCCAGGAGCTGCGCGACGACATGGAAGTCTATGCGCACGACCTGGGCTTTAAAGACGTTACCTGGACTCAGGTCGGCGGTGTCATCTCGAGCCATTGCGGCCCGACCGCCTTCGGTGCGGTGCTCACGCTCAAGGCGTAAAGGCTGTAGGCGAGCATTCTTCGCCTTCACATCTCGACATGGGCTCCCGTCACGGTAATGGGGGATAGATTAAAACGTGCCATTCTAGCCCGAGACGTTTAAACGCAAACGTATGGGCTAGAATGGCTCTGGCATTTATGTAGCTAAAATCAAAGAGAGGCAAGGTAGCGGGAATGGCTGAGATGACGCTCGAGGGTGTGGACGCTCGTCCTGAGGACTCCGCGTTTGCCCTGGGCCGCGTGCATTCGATTGAGACGATGGGAACGGTCGATGGACCCGGCATCCGCTTTGTGGTGTTTGTTCAGGGCTGCCCCATGCGCTGTGCGTATTGCCACAACCCCGATACCTGGTCGGTTAACGGCGGCACCATGGTGACCGTCGAGCACCTGATGGACGAGTTCCAGAGCAATCATGAGTTTTACCGCAGCGGCGGTATTACGGTGTCCGGCGGCGAGCCGCTCCTGCAGCCCGCGTTTTTAGCCGACCTGTTCCGCACCATGCACAATAACCCCGATGGTCGCGTGCATACCTGCTTGGATAGCTGCGGCTATGCGTTCGATCCCACGCATCCCGAGAAGTTCGATGCCGTACTCAACGAGACCGATATGGTGCTGCTCGACATTAAACACGCCGATCCCGTCGAGCATAAAAAGCTGACCGGTTGCGATCCCGCACGCATCCTGGCGTTTGGTGATGAGCTTGCCCGTCGCAAGATTAAGGTTGTTATTCGCCATGTAGTGGTGCCCGGCATTACCGATACGGCTGAGGAGTGCGAGAAGCTCGGTCGTCTGATCGCTCCATGGCATAACGTGGTCGGTCTGGAAATGCTGCCGTATCACACGATGGGTGTCGTCAAGTACGAGCAGCTGGGGATTCCCTATAAGCTCGAGGGCGTTCCACAGATGGATACCGCGCGCATGCCCGAGCTGCGCAACGCCGTCATGACGGGCATGAAAAAGCGCCGCGCGGAACTCAAAAACGCCATCGGCTAGCGAGCCATTTTCAGGCACTCATTGGGGACAGACTTAAATGAGTGCCTCTGGGCACCAAGTTGATTGCCAAAGAGTCCCGTCAAGTTGTGGTGGAATGGTTCTTGTTTTTCGGCTTATGCCGCCCAAATAGGAACTATTCCACCGCAACTGCGTTTTGGGCGGAGATGCGCAACAGAATCGTGCCATTTGGATAAATACGCTTGTGGTTTCTTTAAAGACGCCTTAAACGCCGCTGAATATCTTTGGAAAGAAATGCCTGCTCGGTATTATGCTGCTCGTATATAAACGGTAGCGGTCAGGAGACCACGTGCGAAACAACGCATCGCGGGACGAGTATGTGCCGCAGCATAGCAGCAGATATGAGACGAAGGGCACGTCTTCGCGTGGCCTTGTCGACGCTCGCATCCGCGTGACGAAGATTGCCGCCATTGGGATGCTGACGTTGGCGGTTATTATCCTCGGAATTACCGCCAAAACCTACGCGTCGGAGCGAATGGCACACTCAGATGCGTCAACGGTACAGATGCAAAACAAAAAGGTCTCTGAATCTAAAGCCACCGCAAGCCAAACCCTGTCGACAGCGAGCCTCAAGACGAGGCTTTCGAAGGCGGACTTTAACGATATTCCCTCAGGCGATACCGTGCAGACCTTCTCACTGGTTGATGACCAGATCCCCGCCCTGGAGGATGAGAGCCTCGCCGCGCTCCAAGATGCCCTGAGTCAGGCGCAGGAGCTGGGCGATGTGGGCGTGGTGTTTTACGATCTGACGAGCGGCAAGGGCGTGACGTATGACGCGGACGCCGAGGTGTACGGTGCGAGCAGTTATAAGGCACTCTATGCGTTGTACATCTGCGAATCCCTGGTCGAGACGGGCAAGGTCTCACTCGATGATTCCCTTGGCACCTATGGTGGCTACAACATGGGCTGGCAGACGGTGCGCGACCTGATCGAGGCCGCGGTCGTTAATTCGGACAACGATTCGTTTATTGCGTTACGCGCGGCGTTTGACCGTGTCGGTTACGAGGATTGGATTGTCAGTCTTGGCGTCGATTACGATACCGCACTCGATCCGATGAGTGATTTTCCCACCTATTGCCCGCGAACCTCGGCCAAGTTGTGGCGAGAGATGAGCGAGTATCTGAGCTGTGGCAGTGAGACCTCCCAGTGGTTATCTGAACTGCTGTCATCAACATCGCGCTCATTTATCCGTGATGGCATTGCGGACGACCAAGCCTTGGTGCGCAACAAGGCAGGCTGGATTAGCGAGGATGGTTGCTATTCGACATGCGATGCGGGCCTTATCGACATCGACGGCCGTACCTATGTCATGAGCATCATGACATCGATGCCGTGGAGCGACCGCTCGAGCGAGGTTACGGCTGCGATTGCAAAGGCTCTGTTTGATACGCGAGCTGCGCTGGCCTAGCGTGTTCGTTTGGCGTTGGCAAACAAAATGCTGGTACCATACCGTGGTTGAGAATTTCGTATAGGTTTGGGGAATGGCATGGCTACCATCGCGATTATCGGTGCACTCGAAAAAGAGATCATGCAGATTAAGGGAGAGCTGAGCGACGTTTGCGAGGCACGGGAGGCAGGCTTGACCGTTGTGAGCGGCGGGCTCGACGGCCTGTCGATTGTCGCCACGACGGCGGGTATGGGCACGGTAAACGCTGCCGCCGCAACACAGCACCTCATTAGCAAGTATGCTCCACAGGCAGTTGTGCTTTCGGGCATCGCGGGCGGTTTGAACCCCAAGCTCCATATCGACGACGTGGTCATCGGCAAATGCCTGCGCTATCTGGATACCGATACCGCGCTTATCGACGAG
>DBGFLF010000267.1:0-4781 GCA_048528725.1 Collinsella sp. | reverse complement strand
GTCGCCCACGGTGTTGCCGCGGAACATGTAGCGCAGGACCGGCCAGTTGCTGTACGTGGCCGCCTTGGCGCGCCAGCGGTAGCACTTCTGGTTGTTGCCGAGCATGGCCCAGTGCACGTCCTCGCCGCGCGGCGCCTCGGTGGCACCGATGGCGTACTTGTGCGGGGTGTACTCCCAATCCGTGGTGAGGATGGGGCCCGACGGGCAGTTCTCGAGCATGGTCTCGATCATGTCGATCGAATCGTAGACCTCCTGGATGCGAACGGCGGTACGGCCGAAGGCATCGCAGGTGTCGGCCGTGGCAGCATGCATCTTTTGGACATCCGAATCGGCGTAGCCGTCGAAGGGATGGTCAAAGCGCACGTCGCGGGCATAGCCAGAGCCACGCATGAGCGGGCCGACCGGCGAGAAGTCGCGAGCGATCTTGCGGTCCAGAATGCCGATACCGCTCGTACGCTCAATAAAGTTGGGCGTGGAGAGCAGCATATCGACGAGTTCCTGAACCTCGGAGCGCAGCTGGTGGATGGTCGTGAGCGTGGAGAGCTTCTGCTCGGCCAAAATGTCGCGACGCACGCCGCCGATCACGTTGAGGCCGTAAGTCTTGCGGTGACCGGAAAGCTTCTCGGCCAGGTCCATGGTCTTCTCGCGGACGCGGAAGAACTGCTGGAAGCCGGAGTCGAAGCCCGTGTAGTGCGATGCAAGGCCAATGTTGAGCAGATGCGAGTGCAGGCGCTCGACCTCGAGCATGATGGCGCGGATGTACTGGGCGCGCGGCGGGACATGAATGCCCTGGGCGCGCTCGACGGCCTCGGCATAGGCCACCGAGTGGGCGCAGCCGCAGATGCCGCAGATGCGGTCGGCGAGGAACGTCACGGCGTCATAGTTCAGGCGCGTCTCGGCGACCTTCTCCATGCCGCGGTGCACGTAGAACAGACGGTAGTCGGCGTCGACGATCGTCTCGCCCTCAACGAACAGGCGGAAGTGGCCAGGCTCGTCGGAGGTAATGTGCAGCGGGCCCATGGGGACGAGCGTGGTCTCCTTGCCCTTGGTATCGGCCAAGAACTCGTAGTTTTCCATGTCGCTCGCGGGAGCGGGACGGAAGCGGTAGTCCATGGAGTCCTTGCGCAGCGGGTACAGGCCGCTGGGCCAATCGTCGGGCAGCACCAGGCGACGACGATCGGGCAAGCCCTCGGGGATCAGGCCAAACATATCGCGCAGCTCGCGCTCGCCCCACACGCAGGCGGGGACGAACGGCGTCACGGACGGGAACGTCATCTTGGCGGGATCGACCTCGGTGCGCACGGTCACCCAGCCGGGGTCCTCCCCCTCCATGGAGATGACGTAGTACACGGCGTAACGGCCGCACAGGCTGCGCTCATCGTTGCCGATGATCACGGGAATCCAGCCGTAGCGCTCGTAGTACAGGTAGTGGACGGCCTCGGGCAGCTTGTCCTGCTTGACGGTAATCGTCAGCTGGTCCTCGCACTGCCACTCAACCTTCTCGATGCAGCCCGGAACGGCGCGGCGCAGGGCCTCGACATGGCTCTCGCAGCGACGGGCATACACCTTGTTCTCAGTTTCAATCATTCGTTACTCCACCTCGCTCTGAGCGGTCTCGGTACCGAACACAGCGCGGTACATCGGCGTCGCGTGAAGTTCCTCGGTGCTCTGCTCGAGCACGATGCCGGTCGCGGTCTCCACACCGTGCACGAGAGGCAGCGGGGTGGCGATGCCAAACCACAAGATCATGACAGCCAGGATGATTTCGGGGATAAGCATGAGCGCCGGGGCCTCATGCTTGCCCATGCCCTGGGGCGCATGGCCGAATACCGACTTGAGGGCGATACGGGTGAGCGCGGAGATGGCCACGGTAAGACCGAGGGCAACCACGACGACCAGCCACATGGGACCGGCGGTAACACCGGCGACAAAAGTCAGGAACTCGGAGATAAACATGCCAAAGGGCGGGAAGGCGGCAAGGCCGAGCAGCGCCAGGATGGCGAGTGCGGCGGTTGCGGGTGCAACCTCGACAACGCCCTGGATCTTGGCCAGGCTACGCGTGCCAAAGGCGTGCTGGATATTGCCGGACACGCAGAAGGCAAGCGTCTTGGTGAAGCCGTGGAACACGCAATGCAGCAGGGCCGCGGCGATACCCAGCGGGCCACCGATACCCAGGCACAGGGCAATAACGCCCACGTTCTCCACAGACGAGTACGCAAAGCGGCGCTTGAGGTCGTCCTGGCGAAACATCGAGAGTGCCGCCACCAAAATGGACAGCGTGCCGACGATCAGCAGCAAAAGTTGCGGATACTCGGCGCCCACGGCCTGGATAGTAAAGCCGTAGAAGCGCATGATCACAAGCATGGCGCACTTAAGCAGCACGCCCGAGAGCAGGGCCGAGACAGGGCTCGGAGCCTGGGAGTGGGCATCGGGCAGCCAAGTGTGCATGGGGAACAGGCCGGCTTTGGTGCCAAAGCCGATCACGATAAACGCAAAGGCGAGGCGCATGAGCGTCGGGTCGAACTGGTCGGCATACGGCAGCACGCACGACAGGAATGCGGCCTCGTGGGCGTTGGGAATCACGTCGGCGGCGTTGGCGTAGATCAGCAGCGTACCGAACAGGCCAAAGGCCACGCCGGCGGTGCAGACCATCGCATACTTCCAAGAAGCCTCGAGGGCCGTCTTGTTCTTGTAGATACCCACGAGGAACACAGTGGAAAGCGTGGTTGCCTCCACGGCGGCCCACGTGAGGATCATGTTGTTGGACAGGCACGCGAGCAGCATGGTGAACACAAACAGGCTAAACAGCGCAAAATACTGCTTGGCGCGCTCGGCGGGCATGGAGCCCTCCTCGATATCGGCCTTTACATAGGGCAGCGAGAACAGCCCCGTAAGAAAACCGATAAAGCCGATGAGCAGCACAAAGATGGCGCCCAGCGAATCGAGGTGGAACCACAGGCCAAGAGCGCTCGCGGTGTCGCCGCTCATAAGGACGTCACCGGCTGTCACAATCGACAGCACCAGGACGGCTGCGACGGAGACCAGGTTGAGACCGGCAAACACGTTATAGGACGTGTTCTTGGGCAAAAACGCCATGACCAGCGAGAACACCAAAGGAGTCGCGAGCAGGGCGAGAATCAACGTTTCCATGGACTACCCCCTCAGCTCGGACAGGTCGCGCGCATCGAGCGAGTGGGAGTCGTCCCAAATGCGACGCACGACGATGGACATGATGATGACGGCAAAGATGGCGTCGGTGGCGATACCGATCTCGATGATCTCGGGAGCGGTGGGGGCCAAAAGCGCGAGTGTCACATGGCTGCCGTTTTCCATAAGGCAGTATCCAAAGATCTGCTTCATGATGTTGCGCTGCGAGATGATGCAAGTGAGGCCCACAAAGAAGTGAGCGAAGCTAATAGCGAGCGCAGGCGTTGCGACCTCGGCTGTGGGCAGGCTGATCTGCGTCACGACGGCAAAGCAGATCGCGACCTCCACGGCGATGATGCAAATGGCCCACGCGGGCTTAAGGCCGGCCTTGAGCGATGCGTCGCTCGGCTCGCCCATCTTCTTATATGCGCGGTTGAGGATATAAGGGACCAGGACGACCTTAGTGATAAAGGCAGATCCGGCCCACATAAGCAGCTCCTGCGCACCGGTGGTGACACCGAGCGTGGCGAGCAGTCCCACGAGCACCAGCGACTGCACCGCATACCAGCTGATGGCGTGCTTGATGTTCTTGGAGACGACCACCATGGTGGACGTGACGATCAGAAGGCCGCCAAGGATGTTGACGATCGAATAACCCATGTCGTTCTACCTCCTAACCGATCCAGCTGGCCGAAAGCGGGCCGCTGACGATGACCATGATGATAAGCACGATGAACACGAACGCCATCGCGCGGGGAAGCGGGGCTCCCGCAGCGACCTCTTCGCTCGGCTCGCCGGGCAGGCAATAGCCCATCCACTTAAGGAACCAGGCAAAGGTGGCGACCGTCTCGGCAACCATGATGCACACGAGCACCAGGATCGCGACGTTGCCGGCACCCACAGAAAAGCCGCCGGCGATGATCTGGAACTTCGAGAAGAACGTGTTCATGGGCGGCACGCCAGCAATGGCGAGCGCCGCGACACCAAAGCCCACGCCCGAGATCGGGTACTTCTTTACGATGCCGCGAAGCTTGGGCAGCATACGCGTGCCGAGGGTAAAGGAGAACGAACCGGCGATCAGGAAGAACAGGGTCTTGGCGAAGGCGTGGTTAAAGATGTGGCACACGGCACCGTCAAAGGCCAGCTGGCTGCCAAAGACCGAAAGGCCCAGACCAAAGAACACATAGGAGAGCTGGGCGATCGTGGAGAAGGCCAGCAGGCGCTTCATGTCCTTTTGCGGCAGGTACATAAGGAAACCAAAGAGCATGGTGACCATGGCGTCGATAATGGCGACCCAGCCCACGATCTCGGGAATCTCGCCGGCAGAGACGAGTGCACGCGCGAACACGCACACGCCGACCTTGACCATCGAGGCGCCATGCAGGTAGGCCGAAACAGGCGTCGGCGCCTCCATGGCCGAAGGCAGCCACATGTACATGGGAACCTGTGCGGACTTGGCCCAGGCCGCAAACAGCACGAGTAAAAGGACGATAGCCTTGAGCTTGGCGTCGAGGCCGGCAATCGCGGTAATGGCGAAGGTGCCGGTGTGGGCAAACACGATGGCGGCGCCCAGATACAGGCCGAGCGCGCCGATATGCGTAATGATCAGGGCCTTCATGCCGGCCTTCTTGGCC
>DBGFLF010000266.1:0-4720 GCA_048528725.1 Collinsella sp. | reverse complement strand
AAGCTGTAGCCATAGATCCACTTGATCATGGCGCGGACCAGATTATTGCCAAAGCCGTGGAAGGCACGCTTGTTCTCCTCGGCGTAGGTGCCGTTGGAAAGGCGATCGCCTACGGTCATGTCGGCCGTGCCGTTAAGGATGGGCTCGCAGAGGGCCTTGGCCGCCTCGGCGGGGTAGGTGTCGTCTCCGTCGACCATCAGGTAGCAATCGGCGTCGATATCGCGAAACATCTGGCGGCACACGTTGCCCTTTCCCTGACGGGGCTCAAAGCGGACTGTGGCGCCGTGCTCGGTGGCAATGCGTGAGGTATCGTCCGACGAGTTGTTGTCATAGACATAGACCGTCGCCTGCGGAAGCTCGCGGTGAAAGTCGTCGATGACTTTGCCGATCGTGAGCGCTTCGTTGTAGCAAGGGATGATGACGGCGATGGATTCAGAATTCACTTAATGCTCCTTATACATTCAATCCTAGAAAGTATAGCCGTTTGGGCCTGGCATCCTAAGATGTGGGTTAGTTCTCCAGTTTTGTTGCGCGAATCGTTTGCATGGCCGTCGGGTCTATACTGTTCGTTTGTCAACGATTACGAGTAAAGGAGTTGCATCCGTGTCGGATCAGACAAAGCAACAAGAAACTCGCAGTCTGCCTGCGACGTTTGCTAAGAACGAATTTGAGAAGGACGCGTTTATCCTTCGTCAGCTGGTTACCAAGGATTTTAAGATCAAGTATCGCCGTAGCGTTCTGGGCGTCGCATGGTCGGTGCTCAACCCGCTGCTGATGATGATCGTCATGGCCATCGTGTTCTCGACGATTTTTGGCCAGGGCCGCAATGGCTCAATGACGCCCGAGATGTACCCGCTGTACTTGATCGTGGGTAACATCACCTTTGCCGTCATGTCTGAGTCTACTAACCAGGCCCTGACGTCGATCGTGGGCGCTGCCCCTCTGCTCAAGAAGGTTAAGGTGCACCGCTGGGTTTTCCCGGTGCAGAAGGTGCTCTTCTCGCTGGTCAACTTTGCCTTCTCGCTGGTCGCCGTCGCCATCGTCATGCTGTGGTTCCGCGTTATGCCTTCTTGGCACCTGATTCTGTTGCCGGTTTGCCTGCTGCTGCTTATGTGCTTCTGCATGGGCCTGGGCATGATGCTCTCTGCCCTTACGGTCTTCTTCCGCGACGTTATGCATCTGTGGAGCGTCGTCATTACGGCGTGGACTTACATTACGCCCATCTTCTGGACGACTGACTATATTGCGCAAATGCCGCATCTCGTGCGTATCTTGATGTATGCGAACCCCATGTTCAACTACCTGCAGTTTATGCGCGATATCTTCCTGTTCCAGACCACGCCTTCGTTCTTGACGCTTGGTATGTGCGTCGCTTGGGCGGTTCTTGCGCTTGCTATTGGCTACACCGTGTTCCATAAGTCCGAGCGCAAGTTCATCCTCTACATCTAAGGAGTGCTGTGATGACTGAATCTGTTGTTGATTACAGCGAGCAGCCTCTGGCTGTCGAGGTCGACGACGTCACCATGATCTTTAACATGGCGTCCGAGTCGCTGACCAACCTCAAGGAGTACTTCATCAAGCTTGCCAAGCACGAGCTGTTCTTTGAGGAGTTTAGGGCGCTAAAGCACATCTCGTTTGATATTCATCGAGGCGAGGTCGTGGGCCTGGTGGGCACTAATGGTTCCGGCAAGTCTACGATGCTTAAGATTATCGCCGGCGTGCTCGAGCCCAGCGAGGGCAGCGTTAAGGTGCATGGCAACATCGCACCGCTGATTGAGCTTGGTGCCGGCTTTGACCCCGAGCTGACCGCCCGCGAGAACATCTATCTGAACGGCGCCCTGCTCGGCTACACCAAGGAGTTCATTGATGTCAACTTTGACGGCATTATCGAGTTCGCTGAGCTGCAGAACTTTGTCGACATGCCGCTTAAGAACTTCTCCTCGGGCATGGTGGCGCGTATTGCCTTTGCAATCGCGACGATTACCGAGCCCGATATTCTGATCGTTGATGAGACGCTGTCCGTCGGTGACGTGTTCTTCCAGCAAAAGTGCGAGGCCCGTATTCAGCACTTTATCCAGAGCGGTGACGTGACGGTTCTGTTCGTTTCGCACTCCATGGAGCAGGTCGAGCGCATTTGCCAGCGCGCCGTTTGGATTGAGAAGGGCGACCTTCGCATGGACGGCCCGGTTGATGAGGTCTGCAAGGCGTACCGCGAGCAGTTCAACTAGGTTATAATTACAAGCGCTTGGCACGCGTGCGCGTGCTTGGGCGTGCGGTTATTTGCTCCATTAGCTCAGTTGGATAGAGCAGGGGACTTCTAATCCCAAGGTCGACGGTTCGAATCCGCCATGGAGCACCATCGTTTATTAAGCCCAGACCGCTTGGTGGTCTGGGCTTTTTTCATCTTGTGTGTTGCTGGAGCCGAGCGCGAGCAAGCCGCTGCTGTTTGTTGGGGTTGGCATTTTACTTTTCGAGATGCTCTTTCAGCAGCTCCAACGCGTGGGCGTAGCCCTTCAGGCCCTCTCCGGTGATGGTGGCGAAGCAGGCCAGACGGGCGTAGCTCACCTGGCGGAAGTCTTCGCGGGTCTCGACTGCGCTAATGTGGACCTCCACAGCCGGGATGGCGACGGCTTTGAGCGCGTCCAGGATGGCCACGCTCGTATGCGTGTAGGCAGCCGGGTTGATGACGATGCCGTCGACCTTGCCGTAGGCCTCCTGGATCTTGTCGATGATGTTGCCCTCGTGGTTGGACTGGAAGACCTCGACCTCGTCGAAGCCCTGTGCGGCGCCCGCTTTCTGGCAGATCTGCACTAAGCGGTCGTAGCTGTCGCTGCCATAGATGCCCGGCTCGCGAATGCCGAGCATGTTGAGGTTGGGGCCATTAATGACGAGTGCTTTCATGGTTGCTTCCTTTGCGATTGCAAAACCACCACAAAGGTGCCTGTCCCCTTTGTGGTGGTTTTGGTTAGAGAGCGGGTGGGAGGGTGTCGAGGAGGGCTTGAGCGGTGTTGGCGGCGCAGTCGCGTGAGTCGATGATGTAGTCGGCCCAGGCGCGGTAGCGCGGCATGCGCTGCTCGGCGAGCTTGTCGATGCCGTCGCGCGCGGTGATAGGGCGGCCCTTGTGGGCGAGCTCGTCGAGCTTGCGGTTGAGCATCACGACCTGGCTGTTTTGGTGCAGCAGCGGGTAATTCTCGTCGCGCGTGACCACGCCGCCGCCGGTTGAGAGCACCAGGCCGCTGCGCTTGGAGATGTCGGACAGCGCCGCCGTCTCCTGCTCGCGGAAGGCCGCCTCGCCGCGCTCGACGATATAGTCGGCGCAGGGCATGCCCAGGCGCTCCTCAAGCGCTCGGTCCAAGTCGATGTGCTCGCGACCCGTGAGCAGGGCGATCTGCTCGCCCACGCGGGTCTTGCCCGAACCCGGCATGCCGATCAGGGCAATGTTTTGCTCGCGGCGGGACAGACGCTCTGTTACGTCCAAGATGCGCTTGCGCGGGGTGACTTGGCCGGTATAGCGCTCGACGGCCTGTGCCGCTTGGGCCACGAGCATCAGCAGGCCGCCGATGCAGGGGATACCGCGGCGCTCGGCCTCGAGCATCAGGCCCGTGCGGGCGGGGTTGTAGACAATGTCGATAACGCCTTCGAGCGCATCGAGCCCTTCGAGCGTGCAAGGCGCGTCGGGGCAATGGGGGAACATGCCGGCGGGCGTGCAGTTGACGAGTAGGGCGGCGTCGGACTGCTGCGCGATGTTGCCGTAGTTGACCTCGCTCGTGCGGCCCACGGGCACCACGGTGGCGCCAAGGTCGCCGAGCACCATGCTTGCCGTGGTGCCGGCACCACCGGCAGCGCCAAGCACGAGGACCTTCTTGCCGGTAACCTCAACCCCCAGCTCCTCGACCAGGCACTGAAAACCGAAGTAGTCGGTGTTATCGCCGCGCAGGCGGCCGTCGGGCAGGCGCGTGATGGTGTTGACGTTGCCCATGCGCTCGGCGAGCGGGCTCAGCTCGTCCAGGTACTCCATGACGGCGCGCTTGTAGGGGATGGTCACGTTGGTGCCCTCCCACTCGTCGCCCGTCATAAAGGCCGCGAGGTCCTCGGGCTCGCGCTCAAATCGCACGTAATCGAGCCCAGCGAGCTCTTTGTAGATGGTTGGGGTGTAGCTGTGGCCCAACACGCGGCCCAGCACTCCGTAGGGGCGGGTTGCGGCGGTATCGGTCATCTAGAGCACCTCCGTGTAGCTGCCAAAGTAGGTGAAGCTTTCGCACACGTCGTCGATGGAATCGAGCAGGTCGTCGAGGGCCTTGCTGCCAAAGGGGCAGTCCAGATCAAAGTAGAACATAAACTCAAAGTCGCGGCCGGGGATGGGGCGGCTCTCGAGCTTGATGAGGTTGATGTTGAGTGCGTAGAAGCGCTCGAGCACGCGATAGAGGGCGCCCGGCTCGTTGGCCGTGGTGATCATGAGCGAGGTGCGATTAGCGCCGGGGTAGACGCGCGGCTCGCGGCTGATGACGACAAAGCGCGTGTAGTTGTTGTCCGAGTCTTGGATATTGGGCTCCAACACCTCGAGGCCATACAGCGTGGCACAGCTGCGCGATGCGATGGCGGCAACATCGGTGCGTTCGGAGTTGGCGACCATCTCAGCCGACATGGCCGTGTTGGGGTACTTGGTGGCGCGCAGGCCGTGGTTCTCGATAAAGCCGGCGCACTGGGCAATGGCTTGGCC
>DBGFLF010000265.1:0-3039 GCA_048528725.1 Collinsella sp. | reverse complement strand
TTGCCCTGGCGCCAGACCATCTGAAACTCTTCGGCCCCCGCCATATGCGAGATGTCGGCGGCGCCGTTGCCCGCGGCGTTGATCAGGGAGCGGCAGCGCACATTGCCAGCGGGGGTCGCCAGCGTAAAGCGCGCGTCGTCGCCCGAGTCCGCGACTTCAATCGCTTCCACCGGCGCGGACCGCATAAACGTCACCCCGTTGGCCACGGCGTTCTCCAGCGCGGCGATGGCAACCTCAAACGGGTCGACAAACCCAGTCGAGGGGCACCACAACGCGCACGTTGCATCGGCACTGGCACGCGGCTCTAATTCGTGGATGCGGTCGGGTCCGACGATCGACAGCTCGGGAACACCGTTGACATGGCCGTTGCACCGCAGCTGCTCCAGATGCGTGCGGTCCTCGTCGTTAAAGCCCAACACCATCGACCCGGTGCGGCGGAACAGAAAGCCCAGCTCCTGCGCCCACGTACCGTACAACTCGCAGCCACGAGCGTTGACCTGCGCCTTTACGGTGCCCGGCGCCGGATCGTAGCCGGCGTGCACCAGGCCGCCGTTGGCCTTCGACGCGCCCAGCGCGATGTCGTTTGCTGTCTCGACCACGCAGATGGACAGGTCATATCGTGCGAGCTGCCGCGCGATGGCGCATCCCGTGATGCCCGCGCCCACAATCGCGATATCAAACGTTTCTGCCACAGTGCCTCCCAGACGAGTTGACAGGCCGTCAATAAGACCATCCTACGGTCTGCGTGCCCCCAGCGCGGTGGCAATGCGGCGAACAGCCCCGCAACACCCGCCAACGGCAGACGAGGGGAGACCCGGCACTGATGTTGACCTCGTCTGCCGACAACTACGGCAACCTTTCGTCTCGATCTGTAACAGTTAGCTGATGATTTGGGTTCTAGATGTTACAGATCAAGACAAACCTTCCGGCGGATTTTGAATGTCTCGATCTGTAACAGTAAGAGGGGTTTTGGAGCCCTAGATGTTACAGATCGAGATTGAAGTCGGGGAGGGACCCCTGTGTCTCGATCTGTAACATCTAGACCCGGATTCCGCTTCCACCTGTTACAGATTGAGATGTTTGTGTCCGCGCCGGCCCCGTACCCAGCCGTAGTCCCATATAAACAAACCCCGTGGTAAACTGGACCGAGCTGTAACTACCCCGAAAGGTACCCCAATGTCCAAGTACATCTCCGAGCTCATGTCGCCGCAGCTTATGGGCGTCATCTATGCCTTTGTTGGCTTT
Source organism: Collinsella sp. (assembly GCA_048528725.1). Lineage (GTDB taxonomy): Bacteria > Actinomycetota > Coriobacteriia > Coriobacteriales > Coriobacteriaceae > Collinsella. The sequence continues at coordinate 1,794 of DBGFLF010000265.1, read as the reverse complement.
ATCATCGCCCTGTATGTGCTGTCGGTCGTCTATGTGTTCATCGACGCTCGCCGCCGCGGCGCCAGCGCCTACGTGGCATGGGGCATCATCGCCCTCATCCCGTTTGTGGGCCTCATTGCCTACCTGGTTCTGCGCCCGCACTCCTACGCGGCCGACCGCGAGGAGCAGGAGCTGGATATGGCCCTGCGCGAGCGTCAGCTTGCCCAGTACGGCACCTGCCCGCAGTGCGGCGCGCCCATCGAGAAGGACTTTGTCGTTTGCCCGGTGTGCGACACCCAGGTTCGCAACGTGTGCCCCAGCTGCCATCGTCCGCTCGATGCGCACTGGAAGGTTTGCCCGTACTGCCGAACTCGCATCCAGTAACGCATCCATCGCCGGGCCGGCCGCAAGCACAAGCGCCCCGGGGCATCACCGTAAGCGCCCCGCACAAGCGCCGCAAGCCGCGTGCCCCACACCCACACGATGAAGCATGCGTAGAAAATCGCCCGCCGTGCCATTAAGGTGCGGCGGGCGCTTGTATACCAAGGCAACCTGCCTATAATGATGCAAGTCAAAAACGCCGAGCGCATCGCACGCACTTGCATCAGACATCCGAGAGGAGAAAACATACCCATGAAGGCACTCTACAATGACGGTTCGGTGGCCGAGCTCCCGCAGGACGAGGTCACGCACGTCATCCGCCACTCCGCCGCGCACATCATGGCGCAGGCCATCAAGCGCCTCTATCCCGAGGCCGACTTTGCCTACGGCCCCGCGACCGACAACGGCTTCTACTACGATGTCGACCTGCCCGAGGGCGTCAAGATCAGCGAGGACGACTTCCCCGCGATCGAGGCCGAGATGAAGAAGATCGTCAAGGAGAACCTCAAGTTCACCGTGTACGAGAAGCCCCGCGCCGAGGCCATCGCCCTTATGGAGGAGCGCGGCGAGAAGTACAAGGTCGAGCACATCGGCGTCCTGGACGATGATGCCCGCATCACCTTCTACCAGCAGGGCGACTACATCGACATGTGCGTCGGCCCCCACATCTGCTACACCAAGGCTCTGAAGGCCTTTAAGCTTACCGGCGTCTCGGGCGCCTACTGGAAGGGCGACAAGGACAACAAGATGCTCACCCGCATCAACGGCGTCGCTTTTGCCACCAAGGAAGAGCTCGACGAGCACATGCACATGCTGGAGGAGGCCAAGAAGCGCGACCACCGCAAGATAGGCCGCGAGATGGACCTCTTTATGATGCGCGACGAGGCCCCCGGCTTCCCGTTCTTCCTGCCCAACGGCATGATCCTTAAGAACACGCTGCTGGACTACTGGCGCGAGATTCACCATAAGGCCGGCTACGTGGAGATCTCCACGCCGCTCATCATGAACAAGCAGCTGTGGAAGACCTCGGGCCACTGGGACCACTACAAGGACAACATGTACTCCACCGTCATCGACGACGAAGAGTACTGCATTAAGCCCATGAACTGCCCGGGCGGCGTGCTGGTGTACGCCTCCAAGCCGCACTCCTACCGCGAGCTGCCCATCCGCGCCGGCGAGATTGGCCTGGTGCACCGCCACGAGCTGCGCGGTGCCCTGCACGGCCTGTTCCGCGTACGCTGCTTTAACCAGGACGACGCCCACCTGTTTGTGCGTCCCGACCAGCTGACCGACGAGATCGTTGGCGTGGTCAACCTGATCGACTCCGTGTACCAGAAGTTTGGCTTTAAGTACCACGTCGAGCTTTCCACCCGCCCCGAGGACTCCATGGGTTCGGACGAGGACTGGGCTCGCGCCGAGGAGGGCCTGCGCACC
>DBGFLF010000264.1:0-2085 GCA_048528725.1 Collinsella sp. | reverse complement strand
GGCGTTGCACGACATTATGGCGGCCTTTTCGGTGAGTGCCACCACGGCGCAGTGGCTCGTTTCGGGCTACATGATCGTGACGTCGATCTTTACGGCCATCATGGCCTTCCTGTCCGGTCGTTTCTCGACGCGCAAACTGCTGTTTTTCGCATGCGGATGCATGGTCGCCGGCGAAGTCCTGTGCCTGGTCGCTCCGTCGTTTAGCGTTTTGCTGCCAAGCCGTATTTTGCAGGCTGCAGGATCGGGCATCTTGTTTCCGCTCATGATGAACGTGGTGCTGTCTTGTGCCCCGCGTGAGAAGCTCGGTCTGTATCTGAGCCTGGGTGGTGCCTGCATTACGCTGGGGCCGGCGTTTGGACCCGTGATCAGCGGTCTTATGTGCACGTTGTTTGGCTGGAGGGCGGTGTTCGTAGTGCCGCTGGTGGGCGGTATTGCGGTCGCAGCGGCGGGCGTTAAGCTTGTTCAGAATGTCGGAGAGCGTTCGAACACCACGCTTGATATTCTGTCGGTTGTTTTGCTCGCGGCCGGCATTACGGCATTTGTGTATTCCGTAGGCGAGTTCTCGACCAATCTGATTGCCGGTATCGTGGCGCTGTTCGCCGCCATTGTGCTGCTCGGCCTGTTTGCCGCCCGTCAGCTCAAGCTCGAACATCCGGTGCTTAACGTGCGTCCCATGGCGAGCGTTCGCTTTTGGCCTGCGTGCCTGCTTGTGGTGGTGTCGATGATGACGACGTTCTCGATGAGCGTTTTGTTGCCGCTCTATTTTGAGGGCGCATACGGCATGACCGCACTTATTGCGGGCCTGCTCATTTTGCCGGCGATTGCCTGCAACGCCGTGACCTCGATTGTGGGCGGACGTGTGATGGACGCCCGTGGCGCATGGCCGCTGCTGCCGGTCGGCTTTGCCCTGATTGCCGTGGGACAGACTGCCATCTCGATGACGGCGGCAAGCATGAACATCGGCGTCGTCGTGGCGCTGACCGTTGTGGTGTATGCCGGAGTCGGTTTGGTGCTGAGCCCCTCGCAAACGGCCGGCTTGGAGACGCTGCCCGCCGCTGAGCATCCTCACGGAACGGCATTGCTCAACACGTGGAACATGATTGCCGCATCGTTTGGCCCGTCGCTGTTTATCGGCCTGCTCTCGAGTTCTGCGGCGACTGCCGGTGTCGCTGGCGCTGCGACGGACGTTGCCCAGGCGATTGGATTTGCAACTGCCGTGCGTGTGGCGGCTGTGATTGCCGTGGTCGGGTTCGCGACGTCGCTGGTGTACGCTCGTCGCGAGTCGCACATGTCGCATTAATGTGTGCACATAGATTCTGCAGCTAGATTGGATGGCAACACCATAAACTAATGGACGTTTTGCCGAGAGGCATGAATGTTTAAAGCGCAAAGAGTGCGCGACGGGCCCCGCGAATGGGGCGATGATGCCCGAGAGGGCTAAGAAGGAGTCTCATGTCCGAGAACGAAGAGATCATGAACGAGACCGAGAACGAGACCATGGCTGCCGAGGTTGAGGCAGTCGAGACCGTGGAGACCGAAGCTGCCGAGGTTGAGGCTGCTGACGAGGTTTCCGCCGAGGAGGAGGCCGAGGTTGTCGAGGCCGCCGTTGATTACGATGACGAAGAGCTGATGGACAAGATGCAGAAGGCCGCCCGCCTGCTGCGTAGCCGTCGCTTTGCTATTTCCAAGGAGGAGGAGGCCAAGGCCGAGCGCATGGCGAACATCGAGCGCGCCATCAAGCTTCTTGACCTCAAGCCCAAGATGGAGCAGAAGGAAATGTCCGACCTGCTGGGCATGCGCCTCCGTGAGCTCGATGGCCTGATGGCCGAGGCCGAGGCTGCCGATCTGGTCGGCCGCATCGACGACGCCGAGGGCGATATGCGCAAGATTGTTGTCTTCGCCGCCGAGGATGCCGCTGAGGGCCTGGTCGAGCTTGCCAACAAGAAGGAGAAGCTCCTGCCCGAGCTTTCTTATGAGGAGGCCACCGAGCTGATGGCCGCTCTCGATAAGGTTATCGCTCCGCTCGTCGCCATGGGCCTGGACGAGGACCGCGGTCCTCGCGGCGGCCGTGACGACCGTGGCGGC
>DBGFLF010000263.1:0-6973 GCA_048528725.1 Collinsella sp. | reverse complement strand
CCAGGTCGGCCACCTTTTTGGATTCGGCCGCAGCCGAGTCCACGACAATGCCGACGTCTGCCGATGTGAGCGCCGGCACGTCGTTCACGCCGTCTCCGATATAGCCGACGATGTGGCCGGAGAGGCGAATCAGGCTAACGATCTGCGCCTTCTGTGCGGGCGTAAGCTCGGCAAACACGCGAGCCTTCCCCACCCGGATCAGCGCTTCGGATTCCTCCATGGCCTGAAGCATGCTGCCGGTGATAACGCTATCGGCGGGAATGCCCAGGCGCGAGCATGTTGAGCGAGCGACCGAAGCCGAATCACCCGTGAGCACGCGCACCTCGACGGAAAGGTTAGACAGCGCCTGCACGGCGGCACGAGCGCTCGCCTTGGGCCGATCGAAAAAGCCCAAAAAGCCGCACAGCACCAGGTCATCCCAGTCCGCCGACGTCGTGCTATAGGCGACGGCGAGCACTTTGATGCCATCGGCGCGCATGTCCTCGGCAACCTCGTAGGCGCTCTGACGGCCATCGGCATCCATGGGCACCAGCTCGCCCTTAAAGTTTGCCCAGGCGCAGCGTGTGCACACGCTTTCAACCTCGCCCTTTACGATGGTCAGATGATTGCCGGGGCGAACCTGTAGCCCCAAACAACCAAGCGCCCCGGGCGTGGCGTCGAGCTTGACACCCGAAGCCTTGGTGACGTGGTCGAAGGGGTCAGAGGCATGCAGTGCAAAGGCGTGGCCAAGGTCTTTCGCGGCAAGGTGCAGCTCGGGTGCCGCGCACGCATCGGCAATGGCCCGATTGAGCTGATTGGCAGCGGCCCCCTGGCTCGTGCTCTCCAGATACGCCAGGTTGAGCGTCTGCTCGCTTTCGTTGCCCAGGATATCGGTGTAGTACTCGAGCACCGCGGCATCTTCGGTGAGCGTGCCTGTCTTGTCAACGCACACCACGTCCATGGAGCCCAGTGACTCCATGGCGTCAACGTTCTTAACGATGACCTGCTTGTTTTTTAGTCGATGGGCACTGCCCGAAAGGCAAACGCTCGTGACAACCGGCAGCATTTCGGGAACCAGGCCCACGGCCGTGCCCAGGGCAAACAGCAGTGCCTGCGCCCAGTCGCCCAGCACAAAGCCTCGAATCATAATGACAAACGGCAGTACGATGAGCATGCATCTTACCAGGGCGGCGCAGATGCTCTTGGCGCCGGCACCAAACTGTGTGCCCATTCGAGCGCGACGGCGCAAAACGGGCTGCTCATCGGCAATGCGGGCGAGGACGGTTGCCGACGCCTTGCCGTCGACAATGGTCGTTCCCGCGCGAACGGTCTCCCCTTCCCGCTTGGCGGTCTGACCGCTCTCGCCTGTAAGCGACGATTCCGAGACAAGGACCTGGTCGCCCTTGGCAAGGGTCACGTCGACCGGGCAGAGCATGCCGGCATATAGGCGGACGACGTCGCCGGGCACAAGCCGGTCGGCATCAACTTGAATCCAACACGCATCGACGCGTTTCCAAACGGCCGCGTGGTTCGCTTTAAACATATGGCGATCAAAGCTGCGCTTGGCCTCATTTTCGTAAAACAGGCGCACCAGGCCGCCCACCAGCCACATCAAAAAGAGCACAGCTGGCGCGAACACGCCCGTCTGGCCTTCCACCTGCGGCAGGACATCGACCAAAAAAGCCAGCCCGGCAAGCGCAAGCAGCAGCGACGAGAACGGATTAAAGAACGATTTTCTAATCATCGAAGCCTCTTTCTAGCACGGCTTCGATTGTATCCGAGGGCACTCGCCGACAACCCCGCCCCAACCCTTGCGACTTCCTTGCTTTTAGCCGTGACAAAAGGGTTGTCCCTTTGTCACATTATTCGGAACGAAGGGCCTCCACGGGGTCCTTTTTGGATGCGCTACGGGCCGGCAGCAGACCGGCAACGACCGTCAGCAACACCGAAATTGCAATGAGCACCAGCGCATCCTGCACGGGCAGGCTCATCAGGTTGGGGACCTGTTTGGCCGCAAGCGCCCAGGTATTAACCGGGAAGCTCACGGCCACCACGACGACAATGGCAAAGACGCCGGCGATGAGGCCCTCGATAAAGGTCTCGGCATTGAATACGTTGGCCACGTTGCGTTTCGACGCGCCGATCGCGCGCAAGATGCCGATCTCCTTTTTGCGCTCCAGCACGCTGATGTAGGTGATGATGCCGATCATGATAGAGCTCACCACCAGGCTAATACTCACAAACGCAATGAGCACCAAGCTGATGGTGTTCACGATATCGGTCACCGAGCCCATGATGATGCCCATGTAGTCGGTGTACGAGATTGCCTGCTCGTCATGCCCGGCGGCTTTGACCTGCTTGTTATACGCATCGATATGGTCGAGCACGCGCTCCTTGGCCTCAAAGTCGCGCGGGAAGATCTTGACCGAGATGGGATCTGCCTCGTCCGCATAACACAGCGTGGTCAGGTTGTTGTCGTAGGTGAGCTGCGACGCCTTCGCATAGCTCATCATGAGCGAGCTCAGGTCCTCGGCATCCATGTTGAAGTGGATAGCACGGGCAAAGGCGCTCGCATCCACGTGCATGGCGCTCGCCAGGTTGGCAAAACTCGACGACATCTGCGTCGCCATTTGTCCCATGAGCCCCGCCGCGCCTGCTTTGAGCTGGGACGATACGGTCGTCGCAATCTGCTCGCTGATCGCCTTCATCACCTGGTCCATAGCCTGCTGCAAATAGGGCGCGAGCTGTTTTTGTACGTAGTCGGTCATTGCCTGCTGTAGCCGCTCAGCCAGCACATCTCCGCCCAGCGCCTTGAGCTGCGCTAAGCATTGCTGCGCCGCGGCATCGTTCTCAAGATATGCCGAGAATGCGGCGGCAAGCTTTGTCGCGTCCTTAAGATCTTCGGGCGTCAGCGCCTTAAACTGATCGGACTGCATAAAGCCCTCAAACAGCTGGTTGGCAAGCGCGCCCACCTGCTGCATCTGCTCGGGTGTGAGTTCCAAGCCATCGAAGACTCCCGAGAAATCGGGGGCCGGCGCCTTGGCCATGATGTCGTTGAAGTCGATGTCCTCGCCAACGCCCGAAAGGTCGATATCCAGGCCTGACAAATCGATGCCCGAAAGGTCCATACCGCCGGCCACACCCGAAAGCGCGGACGCATCGAACGAGAACGCGCTCTTGAGCGCCGCCTCGTCAACGCTGAACATGCTGCCCAGGTCCACGCCCTGCTTGGCCTCGCCCTGCAACTCGTCGAACGTTTTGCCGGTAAAGACATCCGTCTCGGGATGAGCAAGCTGCTCCTGCACAATCTTCGAATCGGCCGCGCGCTCCATAAGCTGGCGAGTCAGCGCATGTGTGTAGGCGATACCGGGCGAAAGGGCACTCGCATTGGCCGTCTCGTTAGGTCGCACCACGCCCACAATGTGCACGTCAATACCGTCGGCAACCTTGGCAGCCATAAAGTCGGCGTCGTCAGACATGTCGGTCCACATGCCGGTCTCTTCGTTTTTGCGGTAGGCATCGGCCGGCGACAGCACCTTAAACGTCGTGGACAACGCATCATCGTAGGTAAAGTCGGCGCCGGTCTCGGGCGTCTCGATCTTACCGTCGGCCGTCATGGCACTGTTTACCAGATCGTTGAGCTCATCGATATCCAGCGCACCGATGCTGTAGAGCGTATAGTCGCCCACCGTGCCGCGGCTCGAAAGCACCATTACGGCTTCGTTGGCAGACGTGGGCCAATGACCGGCGACGACATCGTACTGGCTGTCGAGCAGACTCTGGTCGTCGATCATCTCGTTAAAGACCGAGGTTCCCATGGATTCCATGCTCACCGTTGCCGCCGAGCTCGCGCCTCCGCTCATGGCCTCGGTCATGGCGTTGGGCACCAGCCGGACAGGCTTCTCATCGCCCTTGCCAGCACGATAGACAACCGGCGATACACCGTAGCCGTACTGAATGGCGTTGACCTCTTTGTCGATACCGTCGCCGCCGTCGTCAAGCCATGCCTTAAAGCTCGTCATGTCGTTGGACTTAACGCTCGCAAACATATCCTTTACGGCCGTGACCACGGGAATCTTATCGGTTTCGGCACTGTCGTCGGACGAATCCACGTTTTCAGGCGAGTCATCATCCGCAGCCCCCTGTCCGCTCATCATGGACGACAGGTCGTAATCCTGCTTGGAAATGGTGAGTGGGTAGCTCGAGAGCGTATCCTCCTCGACCTTTTTGATGTAGCCGTTTACGCCGTTGGACAGCGCCAGAATCGCCGCGATGCCGATAATACCGATCGAGCCCGCGAATGCCGTCATAGCCGTACGGCCCTTCTTGGTCATGAGGTTGCGTGCCGAAAGCCCCAGCGCCGTCACAAAGCTCATCGAGGTTTTGCGCGTGGGCTTGGCTTCGCGACGCGCAGCCCCAGCGGCGTCGAAGGGGTCGGAATCGTCGGTGATCTTTCCATCTGCGAGATTGACGATGCGCGTGGCGTACTGGTACGCCAGCTCGGGGTTGTGCGTGACCATGATGACCAGGCGGTCGCGCGCAACCTCCTTGAGCAAGTCCATGACCTGCACGGACGTCGTCGAGTCCAGGGCGCCGGTCGGCTCGTCTGCCAACACGATCTCGGGGTCGTTAATCAGGGCACGGGCAATGGCCACGCGCTGCATCTGTCCGCCCGAAAGCTGGCTCGGACGCTTGTTCACATGCTCGCCCAGACCAACTGCCTCAAGCGCCTCGCGCGCACGCTGGCGACGCTCGGCATGGCCAACGCCCGTGAGCGTGAGCGCCAGCTCCACGTTTTCCAAAATGGTCTGATGCGGAATAAGGTTATAGCTCTGGAACACAAAGCCGATGCGGTTGTTGCGGTAGGCGTCCCAATCGCGGTCGCGGAAGTCCTTGGTCGAAATACCGTCGATGAGCAGATCGCCCGAGTCAAAATGATCCAATCCGCCGATGACGTTGAGCATCGTAGTTTTGCCCGAACCCGAAGGGCCCAGAATGGCCACGAACTCGTTGTCTCGAAAGGCCAGGCTCACGTTATCGAGCGCCACCTGCGTAAACGACTGCGTGACGTACCTTTTGCAAATATCTTTGAGCTCCAGCATGGACGGCAACCTCTCCCGCGCGGGTACACTCGCCCGCTCTCCCCCGCCGTTCGTATTCGACGCGTTTGTCCTACTCTATTCCGTTTTTTAGTCCACACCAGTGAGAAACGTCACGAACCGCGCCAAAACGAACGGGACGACACGCCACACAGCGCACCGTCCCGCACACAACATTGACAATGTGACAAAGGGACTGTCCCTTTGTCACATTCGTGTACTCAGCCTTTACTGCTCGCTCTTCGCCAGCGCCTGGTCAATAAGCTTGTCGAGCGCCGCGCGCTGCTCGGCGGAGCTGATGGCGCCCACGATGGGCTCCCCTACGATGTTGCCGTTCTGGTCAATAACGTAGGTTGTCGGGAACGAGAACAGATTTGACGTAAACTTACCGGCCTCGCTATCCGACTTGAACCAGACGTTCTTATATGTCACGCCCTTCTTGCTCAGCACGTCCTTGGCATCTGCAATCTCGTCCTTGTTGCCATCGAGCGTAAAGGAATTGACACCCACGACCTGGCCGCCCTTCTCAGCAAGCTCCTTATTCAGGCTCTCAAGATCGCCCAGCTCGCCCACGCACGGCTTGCAAGTGGTGAACCAGAAGTTCATGACGGTGACCTTGTTCTTAGAGAACAGCTCGTCGCTGTTCACGTCGTTGCCGTCCAAGTCCTTGCCCGTAAAGCTGGGGAACTTCGTCGCCTCGCTCGAAGCATCGGCGCCAGCCGTCATGCCAGCGGCCGAAGTGTCAACGCTCTCGCCTGCGTTCGGCGTGCTTCCACAGCCGGGAAACTTCTTTTCCAGGCTCTCGAGCTTGTCCTCGATCTCCTTGATCTGCTGCGCGCCGGCCTTGAGTGTCTTAAACTCATCTGCCGTAAACTCGTCCTTGGCGCCGTCGATAGTCTTGAGCAGGAAATCGCCGTAATTGCTGCCGTCCTCAATCATTGTCGACTCTTTATTTGCTGCATTGAATACCTTTTCCCACAGCGCATTATCGCTCGAAAGGATATCGTTCTCCTTCTGCATGAGCTTCGTATACAGCTCGGCGGCCTCGTCGGCATTGGCCGGCTCTTGCGCAATGAGCTCCGCGATCTTAGAATCGGAGCCCGTAGATTCGCTCGCGTTGCCACCGGGCGCCGAACACGCCACAAGACACAAGGCCAGCACCGGCACCATAAACAGGGCCGCAATCTTAGAAAGCTTCATGGTCATTCCTCCGTTTTGTCGAAGCTTGTTTTACTTTTCATCGGCGGTCGGGGAGAGCTTTTCTGCCGACACATCCAGGCCATAGCGATAGCTGATGGCATCGACGGGACAGGCCCCAATGCACTTTCCGCACCGGATACATTCGGCATGATTGGGTGCGCGGACCACATCAACGTCCATCTGACAAACCTTTGAACACTTGCCGCACGAGACGCATTTGCATGCATCGACCCGGATCCCCAGTAGGGACACCTTATTCATGAGCGCATAGAATGCGCCGAGCGGGCAAATCCATTTGCAGAAGGGGCGATAGAACAAAACGCTCAGCACTACCACGGCAATGAGAACGGCAAGTTTCCAGGTAAAGAGCTGCCCCAGCGCAGATCGAATGCCGGCATTGGCAATGGCCAGAGGAATGGCGCCCTCGAGCACACCCTGCGGACAGATGTACTTACAAAAGAACGGGTCGCCCATGCCCACGTCGTTAACCACCAAGACAGGCAGCAGCACCACGGCAAACAGCAGCACGACGTACTTGATGTACGTGAGCGGCTTGAGCTTTTTCGTGGAGAACTTTTTGCCGGGAATCTTGTGAAGCAGCTCCTGCAGCCAGCCAAACGGGCACAGAAAGCCGCATACAAAGCGTCCCAGCAGCACGCCGAGCAAAATGAGCGTACCGGTGACGTAGTAAGAAA
>DBGFLF010000262.1:0-2706 GCA_048528725.1 Collinsella sp. | reverse complement strand
GAACGGCTCAAACAGGCGTTGGCACGAATGAATGCGGGCTTCGACGGTGGCAAATCCGTAGGTATCCGAGAACGGTCTCCAATTGTTATTCTCATTGGTGGGGACAAGTCTATAAACATAGCTGCTGCCAGCCTGCTCCGGCATGATGCAGCGCCACTGGTGCTCGTCCTCGTTAATACGCAGCATTATCTTGACTGCGCCCAGGTTGCAGTCGGTAAACAGTGACAGCTCATACTGGGCGCGGTCGACGATCGCCGCGCTGTAGTCTATTTCACCCAAGCCAGGTGTCCTGCGACCCTCGTGCATCTCAAACGACAGGGGAGCGGAAGGGTTACGGGGGTCGCGCAGGATAAGCCGGATCGAGCAGGCTTTAAGCGAAGAACTGGTAGAAGCCACTGTCTCCACCAACCTCGAGAATGTGCTCGATACGCTGCTTTGTCTTGGGAAGGCCGGTTATGGCTCCCAGGCCATCGAGCAGGTTCCTCACGCGATCCTCTGTTCCGCAGATCTGAGGCAGGACCTTTTGGGCGACGGCAAAATCGACCGGATCATAGGTGGTCGATGCCGAGGAGGTATCCATAAGGTTGCTCGCGGTAACGATGTAATTGCGCATCATGAGCTGGGAGCGCGGGCTTACGGGATGATTGGATGTAGCGCAGCACGTGAGCACTTCCTGGAATTTCGCCGCAAGGCCAGCGGGCATCTGCGTATCGCGGACTCCAAATGCGGATTCGATCGTCGAGAGGGGGATAGCGGGCTCGTCGGAAAAGTCGTGCTCTTCGCTCTGGATGTCATCGATATCCAGGGGGGTGTCCTGCGCGTCGAGCATAATGACCCAGCTTCGGTCGAGGAAGCGAGGAGAGAGCTCTTCGGTTGTGTGGTCGAAGTTGACCGTCGCGATAAAGCGCAGCCAGGAAGGGGTCGTAAAGGCATGCCCGCCTCCAAGGGAGAGCGCCGTGGGACGGGTCCTAAACTTGTCGCATGCCAGGAGGAACGGTGACCAGTAATGTTCAAGCGAGCTAAGGTTTGCTTCGTCTAAGAGCATGATATAGGGGATAGGGGTGAGGCCTTCGAGCTGTTGCTCGACATCGAGCTGCTCAAATGCCTGGTAAGCAGCGGCGTTTGCAGGCTCCACACGCTCCATAAAGGGATTGTAGAAACCGATAAAGTCCTTGTAGCTGGTCCATCCGCGCTCGACCGAGACCTCGCAGAAGCGGTTTGCCTGGGGTTGCGTAAGGCCAAGGGCTCCGGCGAGTATTCCCGCGAGGCTCGTCTTGCCCGTGCCCGGCATGCCGGCAAAGGTAGTGATATAGCCTTGTGTAAGGCAGATCATAAGGTTCGCAATATCGTTGCGGGTGAAGTCGCGTCCGGCCCGATTGATGACGGTATCGCTCACGCGGTCCAAGAGGCCTGCCGACGAAAGCTTTCCGTCGGGCAGTATGGTGGGTACGGCCAAGGCGGGGATTTCTTCATGTGCTTGTTGCGGGTTTGCTGAGGGGGCGGTGCCTGCTGGCGCGGGATTGACCGCGCCCAGAATTTCGCGCACGACAGTCGACTCGAGGAGTTTTTCGCTTGCGGTCATCTCATCCTTAAACGACTCAACGACATTTTTAATGGCTCGCTTGGCAAGGACCTTGCCTTCTTCTAGGTTTTCGAGATCTGCTTTCGCGCTCCTGAGGTCCTCGAGCGTCTTATCGAGCTCCGCTTTGCGTCCGGTGAGTTCCGCTTCCGTCTCGGCGACGATTCGTTTTTTGACCTCGTCGCGGCTGGCTTCCGCCTCATCGGCGGCCGCCTTGGCGTCACGAGCTCGCTGCTCTGCTTGAGCAGTTTCTTCTTGGGCTTTTTGGATTTGTTTTTCCAGGTCAGCCTGACGGCGCGCGACTTCTTGGCGGATTTGCTCGTTCTCTTTGACCTTGTCATAGAACTCTGCAAAGTGCTCGTCATCTAGAACGTACTGTGCGAGCTGCTCGCTAGAGACGGTATCGATAATCTCGCGCTTGCGGTTGTCGGAAAGGGTCGACCACTCTTCGTACTTGCTCAGCGCGGCAAGCATACGCTTGCGTCGCTCTGGGGTCGTGACGATCTTCGTTTCCAGGTCGGTGCAGGCTTCGATTGCCGTCTTAAGATTACGGGCTTCGTTTTTTGAAAGGCCGACTTCTGTGGTGCGTGATACTCGAGCGATGGCGCTCAAAACCGTTTCATTGGGCATCCAGTCATACTTGCGATTGCTGGATGTAAATCGAGTTTTGATTTCGTCGATGTCGAGAAGGCGTGCATAGGGATTACCCTCCCCATCGTTTACGGTGAGCTTAAAGGCAAAGCTCGATGCCTTTTCGGCAAAGATGTACTCGTCAAAAGACTGAACGGCTTTGATGGAATAGACGCCGGGTGCCTTTTGCTCAATCTCGAACGGTCCATAGAGGTAAGGCTGATCGTCAATTTCCTGACGCAGCATGATGTACTTGGTGAGCGGCATTGCCTGTAAGGCGGACGGATGAATGGTGCTGATGAGCGGTTGGCTAAAGTCGATTAGCCCGTCATCCGCCGTGATGATCTGAACCAGGCGCGATGAGATCTGGCTCTTCCTGAATTCGATGAAGTCGATGTTGCTGCGACCCGGCTTCCAGTTGTAGTTGGCAATTGAGTTATAGCGATGGTGTTCCAGATGGGGATAGTACTTGTTTTCTATGAACTGGTCGACATCAA
>DBGFLF010000261.1:0-11361 GCA_048528725.1 Collinsella sp. | reverse complement strand
GCTCTTGGGGTTGGGAACGTCGGCGCCCAGCTTGTCGGTCGGCTCCAGGTACACGTACCCAAACTCGCAGCCCTCGAGCGCCTTGATGGCGGCAGCGGGATCTTGAGGATGCATACCCTGGCCGGCGACGAGTTCCTGTGTGTGCAGCTGATAGGCGCGACCGTCGTCGTACTCGATCTTGACGCCATCACCATGGGCGCTCACAGGAGCATCGGGTGCATGCTTGCCGGCCTCGATGTCAAGCATGGCATCGCGCAGCAGGAAGGCGGCACCGCGCACGGCCTCGCCGGTCACGACCGTCTGACGCGAGCCAGACGTGGTGCCGGAGTCGGGAGCGTTCTCGGTAGAGCACTCGCCATTGGCGATGCAGCGAAGCGGCAGGCCGCATGCCTCGGCAGCGTCCTGCAAAAAGACCGTGTTGCAACCCTGGCCGATGTCGGACGTGGCGGCATAGACCACGGCCACGCCGTCCTCGATGCGAATCTTGCAGCGGCCGGCATCGGGCAGGCCAACGCCCACGCCGGCGTTCTTCATGGCGCAGGCGATACCGGCGTGTCCGGGATGCGCATAGTAGGCATCCTTGACCTCGAGCAGCGTCTCCTTCAGCGCCGTGGAGCAGTCGGCAATCTGGCCGTTGGGCAAAACCTCGCCCGGCTCGATGGCGTTTCGGTAACGAATCTCCCACGGATCCAGGCCGACCTTCTCTGCCAGCAGGTCGATCAGGCTCTCGAGCGCAAACTCGGACTGGCAAACGCCAAAGCCTCGGTACGCGCCGGCGGGCGGGTTGTTGGTGTAGTAACCAAAACCGCGAATGTCGGTGTTCTGGTACTTGTAGGGGCCGACGGCATGCGTGCAGGCGCGCTCGAGCACCGGGCCGCACAGCGACGCGTAGGCGCCGGTGTCAAAGTTGATCTCGCAGTCCAGACCGGTAAAGTTGCCCTCGGCGTCGCAGCCCAGCGTAAAGGTGCCGTCCATGGCGTGGCGCTTGGGATGGAACGCGAGCGACTCGGCACGCGTGAGCTTGCACTTCACAGGACGCTGGAGCTTATAGGCAGCAAGCGCGGCCAGGTGCTGGATCGAAACGTCCTCCTTGCCGCCAAAACCGCCGCCCACAAGCATGGTCTCGACAACCACACGCTCGGGCTCGTTGTCCCAGCCAAACATGTGGGCGCACTCTTTGCGCGTATCGTAGGCACCCTGGTCGGTCGACTGCACCTTGACGCCGTTCTTGTACGGGAAGGCGACGGCGCACTCGGGCTCCAAGAAGGCATGCTCGGTAAAGGGCGTGGTAAAGCGCTGCGTCACGGTGAACGCGCTCTCCGCTAGCGCCTTGGCGGCGTCGCCGCGCGTCACGTGACGGCTCTGGCACACGTTGTCCTTGAGTTCCACCGTGTTGCCAAAGGCAAAGAAACTGTCATGCAGGCGCGGGGCGTCGGCAGCCCTAGCCTCGACAATGTTGCGCACGGGCTCCAGCGGCTCGTAATCAATCTTTACGAGCTTCTTAGCCTTCTCGAGCGTCGCCTCGTCCTCGGCAACCACCAGCACGATGGCGTCACCCACGCAGCGGGTGATATCGCCCTGGGCGATCATGACATCCCAGTCCTGGATAAGGTGGCCGACCTGGTTGACCGGCACGTCCTCGGCGCGCAGGATGCCCACCACACCGGGCAGGGCCTCGGCCTTGGAGGTATCAATGGAGAGCACGCGGGCGCGCGGATACTTGGAGCGCACGGCGCTAGCATAGGTCAGGCCCGGCTGATCGAGCTCGTCGATGTCGTCGGGATACTTGCCCTCGCCGAGCACCTTCTTGCGCACGTCGATGCGGAAGGCGCGCTTGCCCACACCGTAGTCGTCGCCGCGCTCCAGGTCCTCGTCGATCTGCTTTTCGCCGCGGAGCACCGCAGCTGCCAGCGAAATGCCCTCGATGATCTTCTTGTAGCCGGTGCAGCGGCAGACGTTACCGCGAATGGCGTACTTGATCTGCTCCTCGGTGGGCTCGGGATCCTCAGCGATGAGCGCCGCGCCCGCCATGACCATGCCGGGGATGCAAAAACCGCACTGCACGGCGCCCACGGCACCAAAGGCGTACACAAAGGCCTCGCGCACGTCCTCGGGCAGGCCCTCGACGGTCACGATGTTGCGGCCGGCGGCAAGAGCGGTGGTCAGCACGCACGCCTTGACGGCCGCACCGTCCACATGGATGGTGCAGGTACCGCAGGCGCCCTCGGAGCAGCCGTCCTTGGCGGAGTGAATGTGCAGGTCGTCGCGCAGATAGCGCAGCAGCGGCTTGTTCTGAGTCGTCGTGCGCTCGACGCCGTTAACGGTAAAAGTGAATTCCTGTGCCATGGTGATTCCCTTCTACACGCCAGCGGCGATGCCGGTGCGGTCGTGGATGGCGCCATGAGGGCAGACGACGGCGCACATGCCGCACGACAGGCAGTCCACGCCGTCGATATGGGCGCAGTTGTCCTCGATGCGGATAGCGCCGGCAGGGCACTTTTTGGCGCACATACCGCAACCGATGCAGCTCGTGTCGCAGATCTTGCGCGCAATGGCGCCCTTATCGGTGTTGTTGCAGCGCACCAGAATGTTCTGGTAGCCGGGAACAAAGGCAATCACGCGCTGCGGGCACGCCATGCCGCACAGGCCACAGCCCGTGCACTTGGAGCGGTCCACGCGGGCGACGCCGTCGACCAGCGCAATGGCACCGTGGGGGCAGGCCGTGACGCAGGCGCCACAGCCAATGCAGCCTTCGCTGCAGCGGGCGTCGCCGCCTGCGGAGGCGCAACCGCTTCCGCAGGCAACGTAGGCCACATTATGTTGAATGGATTTGGCCATAAGAGACTCGCCTATTTCTTAAGAAGGTACGAATAGTTGTCGCGCACGGCCCTGATGGTCAGGCGGACGGCCTCGGGAAGACCGGTGTTGACGGCATCGACCGAGACGGTGCGGACCGTGCCGGCGACGCGGACCTTAAAGTGGTCCTCGCCCACGGCCAGGAAGCCCTCGTTCTCGGAGTTCTCCATGTCCTCCTCGCTCCAGAACAGGGTGAGCTTGTCCTTGTAGGGACGACCCTCCTGATAGGGGCAGAACACGGCACAGTTACCGCACTCGTTGCACATGCCGTCGACATGGACGACCTGATGCTTGGCCAGGCCCGGCACCTTAATTGCCACGTTGGCGCGGTTGGGGCACACGTCGCAGCAGACCTCGCACACCGAGCCGCAGCCCAGGCAGCGGGTCTTGGTGCAGTTGCGCTTGTCGCGGCACAGCGACCCCTTGCGCTCGTAGCAGGTGTCCTCGCGGCCGGCCTGCTCGTTGCAGTCAGCGTACTTGTTAAAGTCCACGCCGGCGATGGCACGGGCGACCTCGGCGGCGTCGGCGATGGCCTCGACCACGGTGGCAGGACCGCGGCGGCAGTCGCCCGCAGCCCAGACGCCCTCGACGCCGGTGGAGGTGGCGGCAAGGCGGCCGCGACGGTCGTGCTCAACGCCCGCGGCATCGTACAGGCTGGCATCGATGCCCTCGCCCACGGCGCAGATCACCGTGGTGGCGGGAAGCTCGACGGTCTCGCCCGTAGCGACGGGGCTACGACGGCCGCTTGCATCCGGCTCGCCAAGCTCCATAACATCGCAGGTCAGCACAGCGCCGTTGAGCGCCTTAGGCGCCAGCAACTCGCAGAACTCAACGCCGTCGGCAAGAGCAAGATCGAGCTCCTCCTCGTCGGCGGGCATCTGCTTCTTGGTGCGGCGATACACCAGGCGCACGTTCTTCACACCAGCCAGGCGCTTAGCCACGCGGGCCGCGTCCATGGCGGTGTTGCCGGCGCCAATGACTACGACGTCCTCGCCCAGCTCGAGCTTCTCGCCCTTCTTGGCGGCCTCGAGGAACTCCAGCACGTCAAGCTCGGCACCCTCGCCCAGGCCTGCAGAGCCAGGCATCCAGGCACCGGTGGCTACGACCACGTCGGTAAAGCCCTGGGCCTTGAGCTCGCCGATGGACTCCACGCGAGCATTAAGTTGCACCTTGGCGCCAAAGGCCAGGCAGAGCTCGGCATCGTGGGAGATGTCGTCGCTCGCGATACGGAACTCGGGGATCACGTGACGGACCACGCCGCCAAGCGAATCGCGGGCCTCGAAGATGGTGACGGGCACGCCGGCGCGCGTCAGGAAGAACGCCGTCGCCAGACCGGCAGGGCCGCCGCCGATAACGGCAACGTTGCGCTCGCTGTCGTTGGCGATGGCCTGGGCGCGCAGCTTGGGCAGCACGGCGGTCATGGCCTCGCGGGCGGCCTTGAGCTTGCTGGCGCGAATCTGGGCGCCCTCGGGCTCGTAGAACGCACGCTCGCAGGCGCGGCCGCAGGGATGCGGGCAGATGGCGCCGGTAATGAACGGCAGGGCGTTGCGCTCGATGATGATGTTGAGCGCATCCTCGTAGCGGCCCTCGTCAACAGCCGCCAGATAGGCGGGAATGTCCTGCTGGATGGGGCAGCTCGTGCGGCACGGCGTGGTAAAGCAGTCGGAAAGCGGGCTCTTGCCGGCGACCTTGCGGTCGGGCAGCGGGCGCAGCGGCTTCTTGTAGAGCGGGTTGGTGAGCGAGTCGGTCTGGATCGCCGTCACGGCCTCGAGAGAGACACCCGCGAACGGCTTGCCGTCCAGGTCGGTAAACTCGCCGGCCATCTGGCTAAAGCGCTCGTAGCCACCGGGCTTGAGCACATCGGTCGCCAGGGTAACGGGCCAAATACCGGCGTCATACAGGGCGCGGATGTTGTAGACCGTGGCGCCGCCGGAGTAGCTGATGCGCAGTTTGCCATCGAACTGCTCGGTAATGCGACGGGCAGCCTCGATGGTCAGCGAGAACAGCGAACGGCCGGACATGTACATCTCGGTGGAGGGCAGCTCGTTTCTCGTCACGTCGACGGGGAACGTGTTGGTGAGCTTGACGCCAAACTCCAGGCCGCGCTCGGCGCACAGGGCAATCAGGCGCTCGAACATAGGCACGGCATCGGCCCACTGCAAATCCTCGCGGAAGTGCGTGTCATCGAAGACGATGTAGTCAAAGCCCAGCTCGTTGAGACGCTGACGTGCAAACTCATAGCCCAGCAGCGTGGGGTTGCACTTGATGTAGGTGTTGAGGCCCTTCTCGGTGATCAGATAGGTCGCGATGCGCTCAATCTCCGCCGGCGGGCAGCCGTGCAGGGTAGACTCGGTGATGGAGTTGGAGACGCGCGCCGGGATGGACTCGACAAACGCGGCGTCAACATGCTCAAACTTGTCCAGGTTAGCGAGCGCCCACGTGCGGCACTCATTCCAAACCTCGGAGCCGCTGGCGTCCATCATGCCCTCGATGTAGGCGTCGACCTTGGGGCTCTTGATGCCCTCGAGGTCATAGCCCACGGACATGTTGAAGACAAAGCCGTCCGGGCTGCCCAGGCCGTACTCGCGAGCGATGAGGTGGCAGGCAAACCATGCCTTCACGTACTCGGCAAAGGCCTGCGGAACCTCGAGCTCGGTCGACCACTCGCAGTTGTAGCACTCGTCCTGCGCCACGATGCAGGGTTTGTTCACGCACTTGGAGAGCTCCTCGCCGTCCATAACCTGAACGGTCTTGAGCTCAAAGAAGCGGGAGCCGGCCACATAAGAGGCCACGATGTTCTGGGCAAGCTGCGTGTTGGGGCCGGCGGCCGGGCCAAACGGAGTCTCGATGCGCTCGTCAAAAATGGGAAGCGCTCCCTCCTGGTTGGCCGTGACCATCTTGCGCACGCCAAAGATGGCGCCCTGAGTCTTGTGCTCCTCGATGATCCAGTTCATCAGCTGCGAAAACGGGATCGGCCTCATGATGTCGCTCATAATGAGCTCCTCTCTGTAACGCCCGGCGAGACCGCGCGGCGGGCGCAAATACGGTGTAGCGCTAGCACAGCGCCGGCGACCCCGCGGAGGCCGCCTATACGCGCGTCGGATGCGGCGAAACATCCGACGCACGCGAATCTACTTGTGAATTAGTAGGCGCGATCGTTGAGCGTGCTCCAGAGCTTCTTGGACTCAGCCATGGTCCACGCGTTGATCTTGTCCTCATCGATACCGACAAACTCGCGATCCTTGTACAGGACGCGGCCGTTGATGATGGTGGTGCGGCAGTTTTTGCCCATCATGCCAAAGAGCATGTGGCCGTCGATGTTCTCCTCGCTCAGCGGCGTAAAGGGCTTGTAGTCCATTACGATGACGTCGGCGGCAGCGCCGGGCTCAAGCACACCGAGCTTGCGATCGAAGTACTTGCTCGCCATCTTGGCGTTGTTCTCGAACAGCATCGTCATGGCCTCGCACCAGCCCACGTTGGGCATAGCGGCGTTGTGGCGCTGAATGATCAGGAAAACCTTGAGGCTCTCGAGCATATCGTGGGTGTAGGCGTCGGTGCCCATGCACACGGGGATGCCGCGGCGGAAGAACTCGAGCACGGGGGCGCAGCCCACGGCGTTTCCCATATTGGATTCGGGGTTGTTGACGAGCCAGGTGCCGGACTCCTTGACGATATCCATCTCGGCGGGCGTCACATGGATGCAGTGGCCGAGCATGGTGTCGGGACCGAGCAGGTTGTGCTGCAGCAGGCGCTCGACGGGGCTGATGCCGCCGCGGTTGAGGCGGGAGTCCCACACGTCATTCATGCCCTCGCACACGTGGATGTGGAAACCGGTCAGGCCGTTGTTGGCCTCGGCCATCTTATCCATGGTCTCGTCCGACAGCGTAAAGGTGGCGTGACCGCCAAACATTGCGGCGATCATGTGGTTGTCGTTATCGCGACGCTCCTTGGCGGCCCACTGGGCAAATTCGGCGTTCTCGGCAATGGCCTGGTCGCACTTTTCCTGGCCGCGGCGATCGGAGACCTCGTAGCACAGGCACGAACGCATGCCCAGCTCCTGAGCTGCATCCTTAATGGTAAAGAGGCTTCCCGGAATCTCGCAGAAGCTCGCATGGTGATCGAAGATCGTGGTGACGCCATCACGGATGGAGTCCAAAATCGTAGCATAGGCGCTGGCCTTGGTGCCGTCGAGCGTCAGGTTGTCGTCGATCTTCCACCACTGCTGCTCGAGATTCTCCAAGAAGTTGGTGGGGTTGCAGCCCTTAATGGCAAGGCCGCGGGCCAGACCCGAGTAGATGTGGGTGTGGCAGTTGATGAGTCCGGGCATGATGAGGTTGCCCTGGGCATCGACGTACTCGGCATCCGGGTACTTGGCCTTGAGCTCGCGCTCGGGGCCCACTTCGACGATCGTATCTCCGTCAATGGCGACCGCACCGTTTGGAATAAACGGGGTCTGAGCGTTGCGGGTAAAGACGGAACCGTTAGCGACCAGAAGCATGGATGCTCCCTTCAACATCAGAGGCGGGGTTTGACACCTCTGACATGGCGGAGTGCGAAGCGCCGGCCTACACCGGAAACGGGCCCTCTCCCGTCAACGCTTCACCAAAGGGACAAACCCTTTGAAGTGCGGCTTGGTGCCGCATGGCGTCGGCGGACGAGGCGATGCGTCCGCCGACGAATAGCACCGAATTGGTTACTTCTTGCTCTCGGGCAAGACCAGATCCACGGCAGCGTCCTTGGCAGCATCGATGTGCTGAGCCACGACCGGCGTCTGCGGAAGGATCAGGTTAAGGACAATGGCCATGATGGCGGTGGGGGTTACGGCATTGGAGCCGATGACGGTGGACACCCAGGCGGGCATACCCTCGCCGGCAAG
Organism: Collinsella sp.; assembly: GCA_048528725.1. Classification (GTDB taxonomy): domain Bacteria; phylum Actinomycetota; class Coriobacteriia; order Coriobacteriales; family Coriobacteriaceae; genus Collinsella. The sequence goes on along the minus strand of DBGFLF010000261.1, from coordinate 3,629 downwards.
GCAACCGCTGGCCATCCAGATACCCAGGCCAAAGACGACGGAGGTGCCGACGATGGTGGTAGTGCGCTGCGTGAGGCCCTCGCGGGTGAACATGCGCACGCCGTTCATGGTGATGGTGCCAAAGACGCCGACGGTCGCGCCGCCGATGACGGGCTGCGGGATAGCGGAAAGGACGGCAGAGAGCTGCGGGAACAGACCGGCGATGGCAAAGACGGCCGCAATGATCACAAAGACCCACTTGTTGACGACCTTGTTGGAGCAGATGATGCCCACGTTCTGGCCAAGGGCGCTGGTGGGAAGACCGCCCAGCAGACCGCCGACCATAGAGGTGAGGCCCTGGGACACGATAGCGCCGGAGAGCTCGCGCTCGGTGGGCATACGGTCGATGGAGCCCAGGCAGGCGGCGGAGACGTCACCGATAACCTGGATGGCAACCATGGGGAACACGACGGCGAGGGTAATGCAGACCTCGGGATCAAACTCGAGCGCGTAGGGCATGAGCTTGGGAAGAGCGAAGACCTGAGCGGTGGCGACGCTGGAGAAGTCGATCATGCCAAAGGGGATGGAGACGATCATGCCAACGATCATGCCAAAGAACACGGATCCCAGCTTGAGCGTGCCCTTGCCAAAGTTGGCGAGCGCAAAGACCACGGCGAAGGTGATAAGAGCGACGCACCAGGCCTGCGGGGTGCCCCACAGCGGCGTACCCATACCGCCGGCCATATACTTGACGGCCGTGGGATACAGCGAAACGCCGATGGAGAAGATGACCGTACCGGTCACGACGGGCGGGAACAGCCACTTGATCTTGCTGTAGGCCAGACCAAAGAGGACCGCGACGGCGCCGCCGACGATCTCGCCACCCAGCAGCGCACCAAAGCTAAAGCCCGAGGCACCCATGGCCTGCAGGGCCGGCAGGAACGCGAACGAAACGCCCATGACGATGGGCAGGCCGCCGCCGATGCGACGGAAGGGAGCGAAGGCCTGAAGGGCCGTGTCGATCGCCGAAAGAATGAGCGCGACCTGGATGATGTCGGTACTCTGCTGGCTATTAAAGCCGTAGACGCCGGCCATGATGACCGCCGGGGTAATGATGCCGGCAAACGATGCCAGTACGTGCTGAAGGGCACACGGGATCATTTCCTTAACGGGAGGCATGCCTTCGCGAGTGAACAGGGCTTCAGTGCCGTTCGTAACCGTCTCCTGGGTCATTTGACCACCAATCCTCGAAGTAGTTGTTTTCGCATCTGACGCTCTATTGTGACGCAGTGCGGGGTTGAGGTTGTGCCTTCATTGCATATCGTATTAAAGATGATTCTCATTCTCAATAATAATTTTTTGTTATCAGACTATTCTTCAGCTGAAATTACGCATTTCCGCAGGTCAGGAAAGTGTCTGGTCAAAATAACATCTAACATTTCTTTTGGTCAACCGTTTACCGCTAAATTCCTACCGTTCGTCTGCATTACGCAATGTACCTGCGGATATACGAGATGGTGGGCAGCGTGTTACCATGAGAAAAAATTGTTATGAACATTTCCGTTTTCACCCAAAGGAGTTGCCCGTGAACGAGACCGTACGCCGCTTTTTGCCGATGGTCGATTTTCTGGAGCAGATACTCGGCAAAAACAGCGAAATCGTGCTGCACGATTTCTCGGATCCCGACCACGCCATCGTCGATATTCGCAACGGCATCGTGAGCGGCCGCAAGGTCGGCGGTCCCGCCACCGATCTGGCGCTCAAGATCATGCACGACCCCAAGTATCGCGACCTGCCGTTTATTACGGGCTACGAGGGGCGTGGTGCCGGCGGCAAGACGTTGGAGTCAGCGACGTACTTTATCCGCGAGAATAACGAGATCGTCGGTATGCTCTGCGTTAACACCGACCTCTCGACCGTGCGCTCCATCAACGCCATGGCGCAGCAGCTCATGGCGTGCTTCGACGCGGCGCCGACGCGCACGGAGCCCGCCCCTATCGAGGTCGAAAGCCTTTCGGAGTCCACACAGGAGCTTATCGACCGCAGCATTGCCGAGCTGCTGAGCGCGCGCGGGCTGGATGTAGCGTCGCTTGGTCAGAGCGACCGCGTGGACGTCATTCGCCACCTCAACGGCAACGGGGTGTTCATGCTCAAGGGCGCCGTGGCCTGCGCCGCCACCGCGCTGGGCATCTCGGAGCCCAGCGTCTACCGCTACCTGCAAAAAGTCCGCAAGGAAGGCTAACCCGCTGATTCCTTGGGAGCGGAGGAAAACGGATCATTTTTGTCGCATCGCTTGACAAAAGACCCTGCAGCTCGCACTGCAGGGTCTTTTTGCATGTCATGTTTAGTTGTTGCCAACGCCTTAGAGAGCGGCGACGACCTCGATCTCAACCAGACCGCCGGCCGGAAGGGCGGCAACCTGGAAAGCGCTGCGCGCGGGGAACGGGGCCTCGAACTTGGAGGCGTAGATCTCGTTCACGGCAGCGAAGTCGGCGATGTCGGCCAGGTAGACCGTGGTCTTGACGACATCGGCAAAGGTGGCGCCGGCAGCGGTCAGCAGAGCCTCGACGTTAGCAAGGGACTGCTTGGCCTGGGCCTCGACGCCCTCGGGCAGCTTGCCGGTTGCGGGGTCGATGCCCAGCTGGCCGGACAGGAACACCATGTTGCCGGTCTGGATACCGGGGGAATACGGGCCGATGGCTGCGGGTGCGTTATCGGAAGACACGACGGTCTTGCTCATGTTTTTCTCCTTACGATCAGATAGAGAGCGTGAGCGCGGCGTTCGCACCGGGAGGCACAATTCGGTCTGAACACCGCGCTTGATTTGGGATAGTACTCAAGGTTTCCGCGCGATGCAAGATTATTATCACGTTGCGAGAATAATTTATCGCCCAACGGCACCTGTCGGCCGCTGAACGGCACGACCGGACGGTGAAGCTCAAAATGATCCGTTTCCCTCCGTCCCCATCGGATCAGGTAATCCATAGGGGACGGAGGGAAACGGGTCATTTTTGCTGCAAGGACTGCTGAAGACTTTATCCCGCTTGGAGCACGGGCATCGCCCGCCGCAACAGCACCACTATACTTTTGAGTATCTGAGCATTTTGAAAGGCAGGATATGACCGCAACCGCCAGTCGAACCACCAACCGCAGACCCGAGCTTTTGGCGCCCGCCGGAGGGCCCGAGCCCTTTGCCGCCGCACTCGCCGCCGGGGCAGACGCCATCTACTGCGGCATGGGCAGCTTCAACGCCCGCCGCAAGGCCACCAACTTTACCGACGAGGCCTTTGAGCAAGCCTGCCGCGCCGCACATCTAGCCGGGTCGCGCGTCTACGTCACGGTCAACATCGTCATCAAGCAGTCCGAGATGAGCGATGCGCTGCAACTCATCCATCGCTGCTCCACGCTGGGCGCCGATGCCTTCATCATCCAGGACTGGGGCCTGTTCTTTGAGGTCAAGCGCACGATGCCCGGCATCGAGACGCACATCTCAACCCAAGCAAACATCCACGACGACCGCGGAACCCTTTGGTGCCGCGAGCAGGGCGCCGACCGTGTGACCCTCTCGCGCGAGCTTTCCATCGACGAGATTGCCGCCATTCACGATGCCGCGCCCGATGTGGACCTTGAGGTCTTTAGCCATGGTGCCA
>DBGFLF010000260.1:0-4597 GCA_048528725.1 Collinsella sp. | reverse complement strand
ACATGACCATAGATGCGCACGCCTCGCGCACGCGATCGGTCGTGGGGCGGGTGACATCGCGACCACGGGGCTCCTCGATCTTACGACCGCGCCATTCACCGCCGATGATTCTCATCCTCCGCTGACCTCCTTAAAGATGTGTCGATACCGCATGGCGACCGCATCGCGCAAGGGACGCGTCGCCACGGAGTCAAGGTTGCAAGCATACCGCAAGAGCTCGACCGCGTCCAAATGGGCCCACTCGATCAATTCCTCGTCGGCATCGAGGTCAACAAAGCGCAAGGTCACGCCGCCATGCTGGCGGTAACCCAGGATTTCACCCTCGTGGCGCAGACGCAGGTCCATCTGGGCGAGCGTAAAGCCGTCCGAGGTCTTCTCGAGCGACTGGAGGCGGTCTTGTGCCGCCGACGCGCCGCCGTTGCCCTTGGAGTGCGTCATGACCAGGCACGTTCCCGACACGCTGCCGCGGCCTACGCGCCCGCGAAGCTGGTGCAAGGCCGCCAACCCAAAGCGCTCGCCATTCTCGATGACCATGACGGTGGCGTTGGGCACGTCGACGCCCACCTCGACGACCGTGGTCGATACGAGCACGTCGATCTCGCCGCGCTTGAAGGCATCGATGACCCGGTCCTTCTCCCCCGCCGGCATGCGGCCATGAAGACGCTCGATGGTAAGCCCCGGTAACGCCAGACGAAGGTGATCGAGCTCGGTCGCCGTGTCATGCAGCGGCACGGGCACGGTCACGCGGCCTTCGTCGTCGCGAGCGATGCCGGGTACGTCTTCGAGCTCATCGGCCGAATCGCTCGGCTCCACGAGCGGACAGATCACGTAGGCTTGCTGTCCCTTTTCGTGCGCCTCGCGAATGGCGCCATAGGCCAGGTCGCGACTCGACTCGGTGAGGACGCGCGTCGTCACGCCGGCACCCGGAACGGGACGATGGCGGATGATGCTCGTATCCAGGTCGCCGTACACCGAAAGCGCCAGCGTGCGCGGGATCGGCGTGGCAGTCATGACCAGCAAGTCGGCACCCGGGCCTTTTGCGCGTAGAGCGTTACGCTGACCCACGCCAAAGCGGTGCTGCTCGTCGATCACCACAAGCGACAAATGCTTGAACGTGACATTCTCCGAAAGCACCGCATGAGTACCAAAGAGTACGTCGAGCTCGCCAGACTGGAGCCGAGCATGAATCTGTTCACGCTCGGCCGCCGGCGTGGCGCCCGTAAGGAGCGCCCAGGTCATACCAGCCTGCGAGAGCAGAGGGCCGGTCTTATCGGCATATTGACGCGCCAGCACGCCCGTGGGCGCCATGACGCACGCCTGGGTGCCGCTATCGGCCGCAACCGCCAACGCGCAGGCGGCAACGGCGGTCTTACCGGTACCGACGTCACCCAGCAGCAGACGGTTCATCACACGACCGCCATCGCACATATCATGCAGGATGTCTTGAAATGCAGCCTCCTGCTCATCGCTCAGCGAAAACGGCAGGGCCTGTTTGAGCGCAGCCAAATGCTCGCCCGCGTCATGCGCATAAGGCACTACGTCGACCATACCGCCATCGTTGCGCAGACGCAGCGCGAGCTGCAGGCAGAGACACTCCTCGTAGGCAAGACGCCGGCGTGCGATGTCGCGCTCGGCCATGCTCGAGGGAAAGTGGATCGAGCGCAGCGCACGGGCATTGCTCATGAGCTTCCGCTTTGCGCGCAGCGGCGCGGGAATGGGATCGAACGGATTGGCGACCACTTCGAGCGCACCGCTCACGATACGGCGCATCCATGCCTGACTCACGCCGTCACTTACGTAGTGGACCGGCAAAATGGTACCCGCGGCGCGCCCGTCCTCGAGCTTTTCAAAGTGGGGCGAGGCCATCTGCTTAAAACCGTAGGCAAACTCGACCTTGCCCATCATGGCCAGGCGGTCGCCCTGCTTAAGCTGTTGGGCAATCCAAGGCTGACGGAAAAAGGCAACCTGCAGCACGCCCGTCTCGTCCACGAGCGAGACCTCAGTCACCTGCATACGCGGACGGGGCTGCTTTTGGACAATACGATCGACCGTGGCGATGATGGTGCACACGGTACCGATGGGCGCCATCTCGATGGACCACGAGCGAGTAAAGTCCAGGTAGCGATGAGGAATATGGAGAAGGAGGTCCCCCACCGTCCGAATTCCCAGACGGCGAAGGGCCTCCTCACGTTTACCCGAAACATATTTGAGTCGCGCGATGTCCTCGTCGAGCGCATTGCTCTGGGCAAAACGCTCCGAGACGCGCGGCACGGAGCACAGCTCGGACATGGGCAGAGCCTACTCGATCGAGAAGATCACGGGATAGAGCGGCTGCTCGCCACGATGGGCGTCGATCTCCAGATCGGGCTGAGCCTCCTCGATAGCGTCGACGATCTCCTGGAAGGCCTCGTCGGACAGCTCCTCGCCGGCCAGAATCGTCAGCGCGTCGCCCTCCTCTTCCTCCTGCATGCGGTTGATACAGTCGAGCGTGACCTGCTTCACGTCGGAGCCGACCACGTCGATGGAGCCGGCGATGATACCCATGACGTCACCGGAGTGAATCGGAGAACCGTCGGAGGCGCTGGAGTCGCGCACGGCGCGGGTGACCTCGCCATCGCGGACCTCGCTGATGGCGTCGACCATGGCGGCGACGGCATCCTCGAGCTCGGAATCGGGCAGGACCGCGAACAGCGCGGAGAAGGCCTGCGGGACGGTCTTGGTGGGAACGACGGCGACCTTCTTGTCGGTGCAGGCAGAAGCGGCAGCCTCGGCAGCCATGCGGATGTTGCCGTTGTTGGGCAGGATGATGACCGAGGTCGCGTTAACCTGGTCCACGGCGCCCAGCAGGTCGGCAGTCGAGGGGTTCATGGTCTGGCCACCCGACACGATCACATCGACGCCAAGGGACTTGAGGATGTCGGCCTCGCCGGAACCGGCGGCAACGGCGACAAAGCCCAGCGCCTTGGCGGGCTCGGCGGCCTTTTCCTGATCCTCGTGGATCTTGGCGGTACGGTCGTGGGCCTCCATCTCCATGTTGTGGATAAAGACCTCATAGATCTGACCGAGCTGCAGCATGTGCTCGAGCACCAGGTTGGGGGTGTTGGAGTGCACATGGATCTTGTAGTCGGGATAGGCGCCAACGAGTAGCTCACAGTCGCCCATGGAACCCAGAAACTTAAGGCACTCATCCTCGTCAAACGGGGCGTCGGCCTTAAACAGGAACTCGTTGCAGTAACGGAACTCCGAGCCCTCCCAATCGTCATTGGCCTCGATCTCAACACGGCCAAGAGCGGCATCGCGGGCAGAGCCGGCGGAGTCAAATGTAGCGGAGAAATCCTCGACCACGGTGCTGCGGCCAAGCGCGGCAGCAACAAAGTTCTCGAGGAAGATGGCAAAGCCAAAAGCGCCGGAGTCGACCACGCCGTTCTCCTTCAGAACGGGCAACAGGTCGGGCGTGCGAGCGACGGACTGATATGCCTCGACGACGATGGCGTCGAGCGCGTCCTCGGCCGAGAACTTCTTCTTCTCGCACTCGTCGGCCTTGGTCGAGACATCGCGCAGGACCGTGAGGATCGTGCCCTCGATGGGCTTGCGGACAGCCTGGAAGGCAACCTTGACGGCACGACGGAAGGCGAAGGCAATGTTGGCGGACGTAATAGGCTCGTCGGCAGAGACAAGGCCCTCGGCCACGCCGCGCAGAATCTGCGACGTGATAACGCCGGAGTTACCGCGGGCGCCCATCAGGGAACCGTGGGTGATGGCGCCGGCGATGGCCTCCATGTCGGCATCGGCGGGAAGGGCGGAAAGCTCCTTGGTCACCGAGGCGAGCGTGAGCGACATGTTGGTACCAGTGTCGCCGTCGGGTACGGGGAAGACGTTGAGCTTGTTGATCTCCTCGGCCTTGTCGGAAACAGCAGCCGCAGCGATCGGAAAACAGGTGCGAATGGTCTTTGCAATCATGGGTATTTGAATCTCCGTTTTCGGATGCTAGTTCAGACGGCTCTTGAGCGCGTCGATATGGATGCCGATCTTAAGGCTGGCGGGATCGATCTGGGCGATCTCCTGCAGGGTGAAGGCAACGGAGCTCGAAAGATTGTGGCAGACGGACTTCATGTTGACGCCGTTCTCGAGCACGACGTGAAGATCGACCGTAAGGCCGTTCTCGTCGGCGGAGACAAGCACGCCCTTGCGGAGGCGCTGACCGGCAAGCAGGCGCACGCTCTCGGCGCCCTGGAGCTGCTCAGCCATACCGACAACGCCATAGCACGTCATCGCGGCATAACCGGCAATATCGGCAATAACGTCGTTCGAGACGCTCAGGCTGCCGTTAATGGTCTCAGACACAAGAATCTCCTTTTCTTGGTGCTCGCGGCACCATGTCGTGGGAGCAATCATTGCAATATTCTACAACGACCGCGGCATGTTGAGGTGGCGGGCCTCGGGATTACATCCTCGACACGAAATGTTGATATGGTAACGTTCGCGAACGGCGATCGCGGCATGAAAAAACCCGCCGCATAAGCGACGGGTTTTACAACCTGGCTCCCCGGGTAGGACTCGAACCTACAACAGCGCGGTTAACAGCCGCGTGCTCTAC
>DBGFLF010000259.1:0-3361 GCA_048528725.1 Collinsella sp. | reverse complement strand
GAAGTTGCGCATTGTTCGTCGTAGACGGTGTCGCCCACGTAGACGACGTTGCCAGGATTCGCGCCCGTACGCCGGAGATATTCGAGCATGGGTGCGGGCGAAGGCTTGTGCTCGGTTGTGTCTTCGACAAGGATGATGTGTTCAAAAAACTTATCGAAGCCAAGGGGTGCAATTTCGTCTGTGTATTCGTCGCGCGCACGTGAGGAGACGATGCCAAGTTTGCAGCCGTTGCTGGCGAGTGTTGCGATGACTTCAAGCAAGCCTGGAAACACGCTGATGGTGCTTTTATAGCTGGCAGCAACTTGGCACCAGCGATTCAACGTTGCCTGCGAGTAGATTCCAAGTTTCTCAAGGGCATCCTTGCCGGGTATGCCGAGGGCAAATTCAAGCTCGTGTCGGGGGAGCGTTTTGCCGGTCTCTTCTTGGACAATCTGGACAAGCGATGACAGAACGCTTTCTTCTGTATCTGCCAATGTCCCATCAACGTCAAATACGATATGGTCAAAGTGCTTCATATGGTTGCTCCTCTCTGTTGTTTGCCTGCAAGTTTGACGCGGTGACAGAAGAAAGGCTAGCGGGATTTCTGCCTGGTGCTATCGAGATTCTGCCTCGCTGCTCGATAGCTCGAAGGAGTGCACCCCATTTGTTCTTTAAATACCTGGCCAAGATGGCTTGCTGTCGCAAAGCCGCATTGGCGCGCGACCGTCTGTACCGTTCGCGTGGTGTGTGCCAAGAGCTTGCAAGCACGGTTTACGCGGTATGCGCGCAGATATGCCGCCGGGGTCGTTCCTGCGCAAGCTTCGATAATGCGGTAACACTCTCTTTCGCTTACGCCGGCTGCAGATGCCATCTGGGGCACATCTATAGCGGCTGCATAGTTTGCGCGGATATAGTCCAGGATTGCCTTGAACTGTACGTCGCGGTTGGTCATCAAAGAGGCGTTGTCGGAGGAAAAAATCGGTTCGGCCTTGGCGTAAACCTGAATCCAGAGCTCTGACAAGCTATTCCGAAGCGCCATCTCGTTCTGCGGCCGTTGAAGGTCGTGGTTAAAGGAACTCTTTAGCAAATCGATAAAGGGCATATCGTCGGGGTTGGTGGGCGACCATTTGAGCACATCGACGCCTCGACATTGCAGCAAAGGATTGATATAGCGCTTTTGAAGGCGTCCCGCGGGATCGCCGAGCATCGACGGCTGAAAGATATGCAACATTTGAATGGCTGGTGCCGAATTGGGTGATTGCAGCGTGCTGTGCAAAACGCCGCCGTTGATAAAGCCGGCGGACCCTTCCTCAAAGCGTACGTGCTCATGAGCCGCGCGCGTTCGATAGTCAATCGCTCCCTGCTCCATGTAGAAAAGCTCAACTTCGGAATGCCAGTGCCAGGGGACGGAATTGCCCGGATAGCGAGCGAATTCTGCGCGTTCGGCAATATAGGGCCAGTCTTCGGCGGTCTCGGGAAACGCTTCCTCGCGTCCTCCGCGGTGCAATTCTATGTGATCCATGTTTCGCATGGCATCAGTATAAAGCGCGATGGGCTTAGATTGCTCTTGCCTGTTCGGGGAACGCCTTGTCTAGGGATGCTTGGAGCTTTTCGAACGATGCTCGCAAGTTGTGGCTCTGGTCTGCAGAGCGTTTGGCTTTTGTGGTGGGGGAGTCGAGGAGGCCGTTTCTCTGTGTCGGGGGGAAGGAGAAAAGGTTTGCATGATTTAGGGATGGCTGCTGTGCTGCGTCATTGGAAGAATGCATGCTTATGCGGCCTCCTCGATGTCCACCAAAAGATTGCGCTCGGGGTATGCTGCTAGGTCCCGTGCGTTGGCAGTATTATGCCGCGGCTGCTGCAAAGAAGCGCTAAAGAAAGGCTTAACCTGGTTTGGTTTTACGATGAAACTGCAGGTCAGAGGTATTGAGTAACACTCTTGAAAGGTTTTGAGCTTAAGGGCTTTCTAAGGTTTGTGGTGCGGATGTGGCTCGCCTGTGTGGGGCGTGTGGACGGCTCGTTCCTAGCGCTGCGGTGCGGCGGCGCGTACTTGTTCGATGACCTTTTCCATCGTGGCGTCGATGCGGTCCTTTTTGAGTTCGCATTCCCAGATGGTTATGGGCGTCCAGCCCATTTCGGTGAGCGCTGCCACGGCGGCACGGTCGCGCTCGACGTTGCGACGGAACTTTGCCTCCCAAAACTCGACATTGCGCTTGGGCTGACTTGGGTTGCATTTGGGGCAGCGGTGCCAAAAGCAGCCGTTGACGAAGATGGCGATCTTGCGGCCGGGGAAGGCGATGTCGGGCTTGCCGGGAACCTTCCATTCCAAGCGGTAACCCGTAAGGCCCGCTGCGCGCAGGTGCTGTCGTACGAGCAGCTCGGGCTTGGTGTTGGCGCGCTTGTTACCCTTCATGGACTTTTTTATAGCGGCACGACGGCGCACGAGCTCACGCTCGTCAGCGGAGAGGTCCGAGGTATCGATGCCGTCGAGCAGACCGGGCTTGGGACGCTTTTTGCTGCGGCGCTTAGGTGCGCGCTTGGGTTTGGCGGCAGATTCGTCGGCCGTGGTGGCCTCGGCATCGTTGGCGACGTTAGCCTCAAGCCGATCTTCCTTTAACTCAATCAGAGTATCAATGAGCCCCTTGTCGGCGGGCATCCATTCTACCGTGGCAAGCGAGGTGCGCGGAATCCAGCGGATATCGAGCTGGCGGTCGTGCTTCTGAGGCTCATCGGATTCATCGGCGAGCGAGCAGTAGTAGCACTCCATGGAGAGATGAAAATCGGGGTAGTCATACTCAACGGTATAGAAATCGCGCAGGTTGGTGACTTTTACCTGCAGCTCTTCCATGAGCTCACGGCGTACGGCGTCTTCGGGTGTCTCGCCGCGCATGAGTTTGCCACCGGGAAACTCCCAAAGTCCCTGTATGTCGCCGTAGCCGCGCTGCACGGCAAGCAGCTCGTCAGATCCTTCCTTGCGAATGATCCCAGCGGCAACATGAACAGTCTTCAACAGGAGTCCTCTCTCAACATCAACGCGTGGCAGGCTAGCTACCCGTACCTTACACAACGGTAAGGCAAGCGTAAGCCATATCGATGGTAGCCGACTCGTCTTCTTGCGACTATAGATGCCGTAGACTAATCGCAAGAAAGGACTCGGTATGCAAACCACGCACATGGCGACCCCGGTACTGGAGGTCGCGCATCTCGAAAAGGTATACGGCGCGTTGGGCAACGTGACCCGCGCGCTCAACGACGTCAGCTTTACCGTCAACCGCGGCGAATTCGTTGGCATCATGGGTGCTTCGGGCTCGGGCAAGTCGACGTTGCTCAACTGCGTCTCGACCATCGATAGCGCCACAAGTGGCACGATCCGCATCAACGGGCA
>DBGFLF010000258.1:0-2650 GCA_048528725.1 Collinsella sp. | reverse complement strand
CATGCCCTGTACCTGCGCGGCGAATATGGCCGCAGTCTGGGCATGGCGGAAAACGCCCTGATCATGAAACAAGGGAGCTATCCGATCTCGGAACTGTTCCTGCACCTGGCAGCTTCCATGGCATGCATGAGCCTCAAGGACATCGACGCCGCAAAAACGCACTTCGGAGTTGCTTGGAACATTGCGCGTCCCGACGGCCTTATCGAGCTCATTGGCGAGCATCACGGCCTTTTACAGGGGCTTATCGAGGCATGCCTAAAAACGCAATACCCTGACGACTTCGCGCGCATCATCGAGATCACGTACCGCTTCAGCTACGGCTGGCGGCGCATCCACAACCCCGATTCGGGCGAGGACGTTGCCGACGATCTAACGACCACGGAATTCACCATGGCCATGCTCGCCTGTCGTGGGTGGACCAACGCCGAAATCGCACGCCATATGGGAGTATCGCCGGGCACCGTTAAAAACCGCCTATCCGGCGTATACGCAAAGCTTGGCATCGGCACACGCGCCGAGCTGGTCGCGCATATGTTGCGTTAGCAACCGGGCTGCCAAGCGCACCGAACGCGTTCCGGAACCCGGCGCTTCGCTCAATCAATTTGGACATTTTGACCCTTGAACGGCACTACCGCCACGTGGCGCCTTCTCGCAAAATTGGATTATTTCCACCGATACCTGCGGGATGGGAGCCAAAGATGCTTGATCGCCGTTCGTTACTTGTTGCCGGAGCGTCCTCGCTGGCAGGCATCATGCTGCCTCGCGTGCCGGGAAGCAAAAATGCATTCCTGCTGCCGTTCGCCCCCACCGAGGCATACGCCGACGAAGATGATCCCTTCAAGGTCTTGGTGCTCTCGCGCACCATGTTCGGTGTGGTCGTGGTCGACGTCGCCAACAAGAATATGCCCATCAAGGGAGCCCAGGTCACGCTCGCGTCGCGTTATGCCGCGGGCAAGCAGCTCGCCGCCACGACCGATGACGAAGGCACCGCCATCTTTGAGATCGCCTCGCTTTCGGAAGGCTAGGTAGACGAGGCAACGCTCCTTGACGCGTACGACTTTAACGGCGGCATCTCCATTAGCATGGCGGGCTACCGCGATGTCGAGATTCCCCTCGCGCGTGTCCAAGGCGGCACCGCCATTACCGCACCCACACGTCCGCTTTCCGACGGCGAGCCGTACTTTCGCCAGCTCACATTCGACGAATGGGACATCCAGTACGCCGACGCCACGTTTATGGCAATGCCAGCGGACGAAGCAGCAAACGACCAACCCGACACGCACGCCTTTACCGTGCAGGCACATCTGCCGCAGGGTGGACAGGCAACGCTGCACATCAACAAGGTAATGCCTGCCGCGGGCAGCTCACCCGAAACCGTCACGCAAATTGGCCAAGTCAAGGCCAGTGCATCGGGCGCGGATAATCTGGCGACGTTCACGCTCAAAGACAAGTTCCTCGATGCAGCGTCGAGCCTTCTGGAAGAAGGATGCAAGCTGCGCTTTGTCCTCGACTACCAAGGCAAAACCTACACGCTCTCCTCCCCCATGGCCGTTGTTACCGCGCCGGCGGCAAAGGCGGAATCCGGATCGACCACTATCGTCCCCACCACTATGGACCAAGAGATCACTCCGTTTGATTTCCCCGCAGCGTTTCCCGGCATCGGCGGCAATAAGTTCACGTGTTGGATGCCCACATTTCCGATTCTCTTCGATTTCTCGTTTGCTGGATACGTGCTGTTTGGCGGAGGATACAAACCAGCCAGCTATATGAACGATTCGGGCAACCCTGATCCGGAATACTGGAAGAAATCGCCGCGTGAGTCGGGCGCCAAGCAGGCAAACCGCTACCTCGACGAGATGAAGGGGAAGTGGAATCAGTACAAGAGTATGAGTGCCGGTTCGGGAACCGATCCAAGAAATACCAAGCTCCTTCGCCACCATTGCACGCCGCTGTTCACGATGGATATCGCCACACAGCTGTATGGCTCGCTCGCCTACGATTGGGTGGGCAAAACCTGGGGCAACAACAACGATCCCGCATACGGCAATATTAAGGCTCTCTTCCAGGTAAGAACCGACCTCAATTGGACCGAGCAGTTTACCCTAGGACCGGTGCCGTTTTTCCTAAACGTCAACCCCTGGGTGCTGGCGAAGCTGGCGCTCGCCGTGGGCGCCCACACGCACGGTAGCGGCGCGGCGTTTTTCAAAAACATATCGCTCGACTATTCAAACACCTCGGGCTCGTTCACCATCCAGATCGGGCTTGCCGTCACCTTTGGCGCCGGCGTTGCAGGCGTCGCTTCGTCCGCCGTGCGCGGCGCCGCATCCCTCACGCTGTTCATTGGGTACGAGAAGGCAGATGGACACCAGCTTCCGCGACTGCGCGTAGGTGCAGACGTCGATGTCGATGTGATACTCCAGTTCGTGATGTTCAAGTGGACCACCAAGGCTTGGTCGGGGTCGTGGCCCACACTCCTCGATTCGTGGAATATGTCGGTGAACAACGGCGACCAGTATGTACTCCAGCGCTCTGAGCTCGCATTGGGTGGAGATACGCCCTATACACTAGATGCCTGCTTCGGCTCAGCCGGCAACGCCGAGGCGGGCGGCGTTCCGCAATTTATCGCATCGGCCACCATTGTCACCAACGC
>DBGFLF010000257.1:0-2372 GCA_048528725.1 Collinsella sp. | reverse complement strand
CGCTCATCAAGCGGCAGAGGTCCTCGGGTCCCAGCTGTCCCTCAAAGCTCGTGGCAATCGCGACGGGACGATGCTCCACGCCGGGCCCGCCGTTGGGAATCGCGCGGAAATCGTCGCGCCCGCGGTCCTTTTGCCCGTGCAGGTTAAAGCTGCAATGATCGGTCGCAATCGTATCGATCTCGCCGGCCACAAGCGCCTCGCGCAGTGCCGCACGGTCACCGGCATGGCGCAGCGGCGGGCTCATCACGTACTTGGCGCCCGCAAAGCCGTCCTCGCCCTGCTCCAGATAGCAGGTGTCGTCAAGCATCAGATATTGGGGGCAGGTCTCGACATAGATATTCTTCTGCCCGCGCGCTTTGGCAGCACGAATGGCCCCGAGCCCCAACTTGGTCGAAAGGTGCACCACGTTGACTGGGGCGTCGCCGGCCAGGTGCGCCAGATACAGCAGGCGGCTCACGGCTTCGGCCTCACACACGTCCGGGCGGCTGAGCGCATGCCCCTCGGGCCCATGAATCCCCTGCTCGTACACGCGCTTCTGCAGCTCATTCACCAGCGTACCGTTCTCGCAATGCACGCACAGTATGCCGCCAATACGCTTGAGCTCCTCGAGCACCTCGAGCGTCTCGGCATCGTCCAGGCGCAAATGATCGTAGGCAAAGTAGGTCTTAAACGACGATACGCCCGCCTCGCGCATAGCCGAAAGATCGGCGCGGTTGCGTTCATTCCACTCGGCGAGTGCCATATGAAAGGCGTAGTTGGCCGTGCAGGTTCCGTCGGCACGGCGATGCCACTCGGCCAAGGCATCGGGCATGGTCACGCCGCGATCAGCCGTCGCGTAGTCCACGATGGTCGTCGTACCGCCGCAGGCAGCCGCACGCGTGCCGGTTTCAAAGCTATCGGCTGTCCAATCCATGCCAGTCCAGCACTGCATGTGCGTGTGGCCGTCGATAAAGCCGGGAAACACCCAGCAGCCCGCGGCGTCCTCGACGGTATCGCCCTCGGCCGGCTCAATCGCCGCGGCAATCCGCACAATCTTGTCGCCCTCCATGGCAAGATCGGCGCGGCGAAGCCCCTGGGGCGTCACGAGCGCGCCGTTTTTGATGATGATCATGTTGCTCCTTATTGATTAATACAGTTGGCCACGCGATCAAAATACGAGCAGGCCGCGATATGCTCCGTTATGCGTCGCTGTCCCTCTGCGGTATCGACATCCCACAGCTCGTAGGCACGCGCCTCGACCAGCACCACGTCGGTACGGTCCTTGAGAATCGAGCCCCCGCCGTCCTTGCCCTCAAGACGCATGAGTGCATCGAATAGTTCCGCCGGAAAGAGCACCGGGCTCGAAGGCTCACCGTTGCACGCCAAGCGCACCGGATGTTTGCGGCCACGCTCGTCAAACGCGCGAACCATGGCCTCAAAAGAGTCCGTGCTCACAAGCGGCTGGTCGCCCGGCAAAAAGAGGCAACCTTTCCAGTTGCGTTCGACTCCCCACGAAAGGCCCGCACGGACGCTTTCGCTGCGCAGCTCGCCGTCGTGCAGCACGCACGGGCAATGCTTGTCCTCGCAAATCTGAGCGACCTCGGGCCAACGCGTCGAAACCACGACGTCAAAGCCCCGGGGAACCGAATCGATGGTCCGGGCAATCAGCGGCTCGCCATAGATATCGGCAAGCATCTTGTTAGAGCCAAACCGCTTGCCCTCGCCCGAAGCCATAATGACGCATCCAAGTTTCATGGTGATACCTCCCCTGAAACCATCGTACCCATAACTCGCGCCGCGGGCATCCACATCGAAAGCGCTTATCCCGCACGCCCACGATGCAAAAAGGGGGCACCCCGCCGGTTGGCAGAGCGCCCCCTTTACATGGCTTACCTCAGCCCGGCTTTAGGCCTGGAGCCAACGGGCGGTGTTACGCTCGTCGAGGGCCTTGAGGGTAGCGGCGGGATCGGCAACCTTCTGCAGGAACATCATGGCAGCGATGGCGTACGGCTTGTAGCTGGCCTCCTTGTACATGCCCACGCGGTGCATGTCGAAGACGTCGGCGTTAACCTCGCCGTGCTCGCAGGAGACACCGGAGATGTCGGCGGGCAGCGGGTGCATAAAGATGGTGTCCTGGCCGTTGGCGGTCTTCTCCATGAGTTCGGTCGTGGAGCACCAGTCCTGATGGGTGGCGTTCTGGGCGAGCAGTTCCTTCTCGAGCGCTGCGATGCCGGCGTCGTCGCCCTCGGCGTACAGGTTGGTACGCTTCTCCATGGCGGCAAACGGAGCCCAGCTCTTGGGGATCACGATGTCGGCGCCCTCGAAGGCCTCGGCCATGGTGTTGACCTGCTTAAAGGTAGTGCCGGACTCGGCGGCATAGCCCTTGGCGCGCT
>DBGFLF010000256.1:0-1823 GCA_048528725.1 Collinsella sp. | reverse complement strand
GCTTGGAAGTTCATTGATCATCTGCAGGTGTTCTCGCTGCTCGCCAACGTGGCCGACGTCAAGTCGCTCGTCGTGCACCCGGCTACCACCACGCACTCCCAGCTGTCTGCCGAGGAGCTCGCCGAGCAGAACATCACGCCCTCCACGATCCGTCTTTCCATCGGTACCGAGAATGCCGAGGATATCATTTGGGATCTGA
Organism: Collinsella sp.; assembly: GCA_048528725.1. Lineage (GTDB taxonomy): Bacteria > Actinomycetota > Coriobacteriia > Coriobacteriales > Coriobacteriaceae > Collinsella. The sequence goes on along the minus strand of DBGFLF010000256.1, from coordinate 1,624 downwards.
AGCAGGCCTTCGCCGCGCTGGACGAGTAAGGCGACTTGTGCAAGGACCCCTTGCGACTCGATAGGTATAACTGTATAAAATGCCTGCTCAAGGCGCCTGTGCGAACAATGGTTGCACAGGCGCCTTTTTTGCATAGAGAGGGCGCAAAAACAGGGTTTTTGACACGCTTTATGCATTCGAGTTGTGGAAAACTCCTGTTGAGAGGATGTGAGTTTTACGCAATTGACGTGCGCCTTTTAAGTAAAACCGCAGGTCGCGATTTGCTCGGGGTACTATGCAGCGCGATCGAATCACACGCAGCTCAAACGCAGCAAAAACGCACTACGGAGGTTTCCAGCTACATGAGGATTGATTCACGAAAACCGAAAGCCGCCGCCCTTTCCGCCGCTCTGACCGTGGCACTTTTGGCGGGCGCCGGTGCAACTGATGCCCACGCCGCAACACTGTCCGATACGGTTGGATCTACGCCGTCCGAGACGACGCTGGTGCAGCCCGTTGACTATCGCGGCGATGGTTATGGTTCCATGCAGGAGTGGAACGCCTCGATGGAGGCCAAGCGCGATTCCCTGGAGATGCGCGCTCAGATCATTATGAATATGTATGGCGACTATGCTACCGATGACGAGCGTGCTGTGCTGCAGGGTTGCATCGACGACGCGGGTAGCCTGTTGACGATGGGGGAGGTCGACGCCAAGTCGACCGAGCTCGATGAGCTGCGCACTGCGCTTGAGGATGCTAAGCGCGAAGCGCTCGAAGCTGCCGCCGAGGCGGAGGCTGCCGAGGTCGCCGAGGCTTCGTACTACAACGCCGGTTACACTCCGTCCTACGCGTTCGCCGCGTCCTACGCGAACGGATCGGGCCTGACGCGCTCTGCGGGTGTCAATAACTACAACGGGCGCCGCGAGACCTATTACAGCAGCAATGTGCTTTATCACTATCGCACGGGCGAATGGACTCAGGATTCTGAGGGCTTCTGGCGCGATTCCGACGGCTATTACGTTGTTGCCGCGGGCGATAAGGCTCAGGGCTCCACGTTTACCGGTTCCAAGGGCGAGTGCAAGGTCTATGACTCCGGCTGCGCCGCCGGAACTACCGACTACTATACCGGTTGGTAATCTGCCATAAGGAAAATTGGCACATGATGGGCGGGCGTCTTTACTGAGCTTTTAGGCAACGTAAAGCCGCCCGTTCTTTATGTGCGTTCGAGTTAACAGAGCCCTTACCGTGGCGGTACGCTGGGCGTATGGGTGCGGGGCACACTAGTTCATGAGAAATAAGGTCTTTCTCTTGGAGGAAGTGGTCTTGTGAATGCTCGAGATATCGCCGTTGCCGCCGTCGCGTTGATGCTTGGCTGCCTTGGTCCCACGGCCGCGCTCGTCGCGGGCATGCAGGGGACATGCGGGGCTGCTCCTATCGTGGTCGGCGCGCTGATCGCGGCCGCGCTGCTGGGAAGTGCAGGTGTAGTTCTTTGTCGCGACGATGAGGACCAGGCGTCGGAGTCGCAGCTCTAACCGTTGTGAAGCTGATTTTTGGCCAAAGATGAAAAAGGAAGCCGCCGCGAGGGGAGTGCCCCTTGCGGCGGCTTTGCCATTGGATCTGCTGGCTACAGTATGCCGAGCACTAC
>DBGFLF010000255.1:0-2694 GCA_048528725.1 Collinsella sp. | reverse complement strand
CTTGTCGCGGGCGGTACCCTCAGTGGCATTGAGGTAGGCGCTCGCCGCGTTGACGAGCTCCATGACGGCCGAGATGGCGGTGTTGAACTGGCCGCGATCGAAGTCCTCGGTGCACTTGGCGATGGTGCGGTGACGCTCGCGATAGAGCTTCATCGCAACCTCGTCGAGCGCGGACTTGTCGAAGGCCACGTTGGCGTCGCCGGACTGGACGAGCTGCCACACGATACGCCAGGCGCGCTTGATGAAGCGGTTGGCGCCCTCAACGGCCTTGGGATCCCAGTCGAAGTCCTTCTCGGGCGGGGCGATAAACAGGATCGCCAAACGCATGGTGTCGGCGCCGTAGGGCTCGATGACCGAGCTCGGAGGCACGACATTGCCCTTGGACTTGGACATGGTGTCGCCGTTCTCGTCCTTGACCATGCCCTGGCACAACAGGTTGGTGAAGGGCTCGTCCACGCTCAGCAGGCCCAGGTCACGCAGGGCCTTGGTAAAGAAGCGGCTGTAGAGCAGGTGCAGAATGGCGTGCTCGATGCCGCCGATGTAGTTATCGACAGGCATCCAACGGTCGGCGGCCTCTCGGGAGAAGGGCAGCTCGGTGTTGTGAGGATCGGTATAGCGCAGGTAATACCAGCTGGAGCAGGTAAAGGTATCCATGGTATCGGTCTCGCGCTTGGCCGGGCGGCCGCAGACCGGGCAGGTAGTCTCATAGAACTCTTTGCACTCGGCGAGGGTCTCGCCGGCGCCCAGGTCCAGGTTCTCGGGCAGCGTCACCGGCAGCTGATCCTCGGGCACGGGCACGATGCCGCAGTGCTCGCAATGGATAGCCGGGATGGGGTTGCCCCAATAGCGCTGACGGCTGATGAGCCAATCGCGCAGGCGGAACTCGACCTTGCGACGACCGCAGCCCATGGCCTCGAGGTCGGCCACGATGGCAGCCTCGCCCTCAGAGTGCTTACCGCCGCGCATGCCGGTGTACTTGCCGGACTGGACCAGCGTGCCCTCGGCAGCGTGGGCGCAATCCCAGCCGACGGTCTCGGCATGGAAGGTATCGATGGTCTCGCCGCTGGCCTCGACGGCAGCGCGATCGTCATCGTCCAGGATGATCGGCACGATCGGCAGGTCGTACTTGCGGGCAAACTCAAAGTCGCGCTGGTCGCCACAGGGAACGGCCATGACGGCACCGGTACCGTAGTCGGCAACGACATAATCGGCAACCCACACGGGGACCTTCTCGCCGTTGACGGGGTTCACCACGTAGCGGCCGGTAAAGGCACCGTGCTTCTCGAGGGTGCCCTGGGCACGCTCGACGGCAGAGATATGCTTGGAGTCCTCGACGATCTTGGTCACGGCCTCCTCGTACTCCGTGCCCTCGACGAGCTCGTGCAGGCCGGCGTACTCGGGAGCCAGGACAAAGAAGGAGACGCCAAAGAGGGTGTCGGCACGCGTGGTGAAGACGGTGATCTTGCCCTCGTCGCCCTCGATGGGCTCGCCATCCTGGTCGCACAGGGTAAAGTCGACCTCGGCGCCCTCGGAGCGACCGATCCAGTTAGCCTGCATCTGCTTGACGCGCTCGGGCCAGCCGGGGAGCTTCTCCAGATCGTCGAGCAGCTCCTGGGAGTACTCGGTAATCTTGAAGTACCACTGCTCCAGGTCGCGCTTCTCAGGTTCGGTGCCGCAGCGCCAGCACTTGCCCTCGGTGACCTGCTCGTTGGCCAAAACGGTCTTGCAAGTGGGGCACCAGTTGACCGGGTTCTTCTTACGGTAGACCAGGCCCTTTTCCCACAGCTTCTCAAAGATCCACTGACCCCAACGGTAGTAGTCGGGGCTGCAGGTCTTGACCATGCGATCCAGATCGTAGGAAAAGCCCATGCGCTTCATCGTGGCGAGCGCCTGGTCCATGTTCTTATACGTCCAGGCGGCAGCCTGCGTGTTGTGCTTGATGGCGGCGTTCTCGGCGGGCAGGCCAAAGGCATCGAAGCCGATGGGATGCAGCACGTCGTAGCCGCGCATGCGGGCCTGACGGGCCATGGCATCGCCGATAGTATAGTTGCGCGCGTGGCCCATGTGCAGGTCGCCCGACGGATACGGGAACATCTCGAGCACGTACTTCTTGGGCTTGCTGGCGTCGGTGTCGACGGCAAAAAGGTTGGAGTCCTCCCAAGACTTCATCCACTTGGACTCAATGGCCTGCGCGTCGTAGGCAGGGATCTCATCCTTATGATCTGTGCAATCGCACATATCAGCTCCTTTAATCTTAGCTGGGGTCGGTCGGCTTAGCTTTATTCGCTACTGCGGACAGTCCTGCGCAAGACGAAGAGCACATTTAGTGCTCTTCTTTGCATGCGGAACTTGTAGCGAACAAAGCTAAGCCGACCGACCCTAAGGTTAACTTGACTGATGATAGCAAATACAACAAGCGAGATGCCTGCGACTTGCGGGCATCTCGCTTTATCTAAATAACGTGGCTGAGAATCAACCTTTGATATGCAGCTCTTACCTTATCGATAGGAAACGCTCTGCTGGGAATCTTTCACGACTACGTCGTGGGCGCCGCCTTCGACGATGGAGGTGGAGCTGACCAGCGTTAGGCGTGCCTTTTCCTGGAGCTCGGGGATCGAGAGGGCACCGCAGTTGCACATCGTGGACTTGACCTTATAGAGCGTGCCGCCCACGCCGTCCTTGAGGGAACCGGCG
>DBGFLF010000254.1:0-8940 GCA_048528725.1 Collinsella sp. | reverse complement strand
GATCCAACAGGGCCGCGCCGCTTACCGCGCGGGTGATTTTTCCGCTGCAGCCCAGATGCTTGGGGCGGCAAAGACTCCCGATGAGATTATGGGCGAGGCCGATCACCTTCGTGGCAACGCCTTGATGCACTTGGGCATGTATGCCGAGGCCGCCGAGGCTTATGCCGCCGCCCTCAACGACGGCACCTATGGCAAGCGCGGCGCGCTGCTCACCAACCGCGGCAAGGCACTCGCCGCCGTGGGCGACTACACGACGGCCGCCCAGGCGTTCTCTGCTGCTACGCAGGACGCTTCCTATGCCACGCCGTTCAAGGCCTATCTGGGCCTGGGTAACGCGCTGTTCCAGTCGGGCGACTATGCCAACGCGGGTACTGCCTTCCGTCAGGCTGCCATCGACGGCGCCAATCCGGCTCCTGCCGCCGCACTCGGCGAGCTTGGTCGTTGCTTCATTAAGCTCGGCCGTCCGGCGGATGCCGTGGAGACCTACCGCACGGCTATCGACTTTGCCGGCCCCCGCGACGACACGCGTGCGCTCAACGCCGGCATGGGTCAGGCACTTTCTGCCGCCGGCCGCCCCTCCGACGCACTCGACGCCTTTAACGCCGCTACTGCCGATGGCATCTACCAGCTCACCTCCGAGCAGGCCGATGAGCTTGCCCGCGTGCACGATTCGCTTGCCGCGCTGTCTGCCCAGACGGCTATGGCCACGGCTCCGGCGCCCGCGATGGACGCTCCTGCCGTCGATCCGCTCGATCCTACGGGCGCGACCGGTCAGTTTATGCCCGATCCCTCGGACACCGGCTTCTTTACGCTGTCCGAGTCCGAGATGGTCCAGCAGGACCGTCAGGATCGTAAGCAGGCCAAGGTTCGTCGCCGCCATCGCCACACGGGTCTCAAAGTCTTCATCGTGCTGCTTCTGCTCATTTTGATCGCCGCGGGCGGTCTGGGCTTTGCCTACACGCGCGGCTTTGGCTTCCCGTCCCAGGAGTCTGTCGTTACCGATCTGTTCCAGGCTGCCGGCGACGGTGACACCGCAAAGGCCGAGTCTTGCCTGGCCTCGAGCCTGTCCGAGGACGCCAAGTCGATGATCATCTCCTCGATTCCGCAGGGTGCCACCGTGTCCGTCGAGGGCATGGATCAGTCCATGACCGAGACGACCGCTAAGGTTAAGGCATCGCTGTCCAAGGGCGGCGAGCAGGAGTACACCGTCAAATTCGTGCGCTCCGATAACCATATCGGTTGGGCCGTTTCCTCGCTCGATATGGATTTCTCGGCTGCTGACAACCAGTAGTGACCTTATGGGATTTAGCTTTGCCCGGCGCTTCACCGCAAGTGAGGTGCCGGGCTTGCGCTAGTATGATGAGCTAGTAGTTTTCCAGCAATCATCCAACACATCAGGAGTTGCGTTGTTTTCTTTGATGGATATGTTCTTCGGTAGCTATGCGGGCGATCTTGCCATCGACCTCGGCACCGCAAATACGCTTGTCTCCGTGCGCGGCAAGGGCATCGTCATTCGCGAGCCCTCTGTTGTCGCCATCGACAAGAACGACGAGCGCATCCTGGCGGTCGGTATCGAGGCAAAGCGCATGCTCGGCCGTACGCCCGGCAACATCGTGGCCGTTCGTCCCCTGAAGGACGGCGTCATCGCCGACTTCGATGTTACCGAGGCCATGCTTCGCTACTTTATCGACAAGGCGTCCGAGAAGCGCTATCCGTGGACCCCGCGTCCGCGCGTTGTCGTCTGCGTTCCCTCCGGCGTCACGTCGGTCGAGAAGCGTGCTGTCTTTGAGGCCACGATCCAGGCTGGCGCTCGCCAGGCCTATCTGATCGAGGAGCCCATGGCTGCCGCTATCGGCGCCGACCTGCCCGTCGAGGAGCCCACCGGCTCCATGGTCATCGACATCGGTGGCGGTACCACCGAGGTTGCCGTTATTGCTATGGGCGGAATCGTCGTCTCGCAGTCCATCCGTATTGCAGGCGACGAGTTCGATCAGGCCATCCTCACGCACGTTCGTGATGCCTACAACCTTGCCATCGGCGAGCGTACGGCAGAGGACATCAAGATCAAGGTCGGCTCCGCTGTGCCGCTCAAGGACGAGCTCGACGTCGAGGTCAACGGTCGCGACGTGATCACCGGTCTGCCCAAGACCGTGCGCATCGAGAGCGAGGAGATTCGTCGCGCGCTCAACAAGCCGCTCGACGAGATGGCCAAGGCCGTCAAGGACGCCCTCGATGCCACGCCGCCCGATCTTGCCTCTGACCTTATGTACTACGGCATTTTGCTGACCGGTGGTGGCGCTCTGCTACGCGGACTCGACGTGCGTCTGCGCGATGAGACCGGTGTTTCGGTCAACGTCAGCCCCACGGCGCTCGATAACGTCGTTAACGGCTGTGCCCGCGTGCTCGAGGCCAATGCGTTTGATGGCGGCTTCGTCCAGACCAATGCTTAATTTCCAAAAGGTGGATTCCATTTGGCACGATCTTCGGGTTTCTCCACAAATCTGAATACCAAGCGACAATCAACGGGTATGCGCCCGTTGATTGTTTTCAGCCTGATTTCGGTGTTGCTGCTCACGTTTTACATCCGCGAGGGCGAGGCAGGGCCGATTCATGCCGTGCGTTCGGGCGTAACGACGATTACCTCGCCGGTGCGTTTTGTGGGCTCGGCTGTGGCGGCTCCTTTCAATGCCATCGGCAACGTGTTCTCTAACCTTACGGCGTCGCAGGACACGCTCGACGAACTCAAGAAGCAAAACGAGGAACTGACCTCTAAGGTTGCTGAGCTCTCCGAGGCTCAAAAGACCGCTGAGCGTCTGGAGGGGCTGGTCGGCCTGCAGTCGACCTATAACCTCAAATCGACCGCAGCTCGTATTGTCGGTGCCTCCGGCGATGCCTGGACCTCGACCGTTACCATCGACAAGGGCTCTGCCGACGGCCTTACCATCAACATGCCCGTGACGAGTTCTGCCGGTGTTATCGGCCAGATTATCGAGGTATCGGCCAAAACGTCGACCGTGCGCCTGATTGGCGACGAGAACTCGGGCGTGTCCGCTATGGTGCAGGACACGCGCGCTCAGGGCATGCTGCAGGGTCAGGCTGACGGCACGCTGCGTCTTGAGTACGTGAGCGTCGACTCCGACGTTAAGGTTGGCGACATCATCGTGACCTCGGGCATTGGCGGCGTGTTCCCCAAGGGCCTTCCGCTTGGCACCGTCTCGTCGGTCGAGAAATCGGCAAACGACGTGTACTACACCATTGTGGTGCGCGCTCAGACCACGGCCGAGAATAACGAGGAAGTGCTGGTCATTACCTCGCTGACCGACGAACAGTCGGCCTCGGATGAGGACGTGAGCACGGCCAACAGCACGCCGCAGGGAACGTCGCGTGACGCTGCGACCAAGACGAAGGACGAGAGTTCGGATGACAGTTCCGACACGTCCGAAACGACCGATTCCGGCTCGAGCGAATAGGGGGCATGTCCATGGATCTACACGAGCAGGGGATGAGCTCCCGCACGTTTGTGATCGCCGCCATCGTGTGCGTGCTGCTGCAGGCAGGCCTGGCACCGCAGATCTCCATTGCGGGCGGTCGCGTCAACTTCATGATTATCCTGGTGTGCCTAAGCGTGTTCTCGGGCGACCCGACCCGTGCCATCGTGTGCGGTTTTTGCAGCGGCTTGTTCTATGACCTGTCCGCTGCCGTGCCGGTGGGCGTTATGTCGCTCCTGCTGACCGTGGGTTCTTTTGCCCTGGTGCACAGCGCCGTCGGCCAGACGGGCGGTACCCCGAGTGCGCGCGGCATCACTGTGGGCGCCTTCGCGCTCGTCATTAATGTGATCTACAGCATCATCTTGCTGTTTATGGGTTTGGAGACGAGCTTTGTCGTGGCGATCTTCGGCCATGCGTTGCCGTCCTCGATCCTGACGGGTCTGGTTGCCATTCCGTTTTTGATGTCCGGCGTCGTGCCGCAGTCCGGCTATGGATTCTCCGCACGTGGCGGACGCCAGACGGGCATGCGCTTTAAGCCCAAGACCCGCAAGCTCAAATAGGGGAGGCCCGTAGATGTCTTCCCAGTTGACGGTTATTATCGCCGGTATCGTGCTGGTTGTGGCCATCGTGGTCGCGCTGGTCATCATGCGTCGTGGCGATTCCCGTTTTACCTACGATACGCAGCATGGAACGGCCCCGCGCGCCACCGAGGGCGAGGGCAATACCGCGGCGACCGCCTTTAAGGGCCGCTTTTCCATCCTCACCACGGGTGTGGGCGCGATGTTTGCGGCGCTTGCCGTCAAGCTGTGGGGCATGCAGATGGTCTCGTCGGACTATTACGAGAAGCAGGCCAATAGTAATCAGACGCGCACCGTTACCACACCCGCTGTGCGCGGTCGCATCCTCGACCGCAATGGCGTGGCGCTTGTCCAGAACCGTCCCTCACTTGCTGTCGTGGCCTACCGCGACCTTGCCGAGGACGAGGTTTTGGTTCGCCATCTTGCCAACGTGCTTGGAATGCCTTACGTGGCGGTCCTTCGCAATATTCAGGACAATACAGAGGGCGCTCAGAGCCTGCATACCATCGCGACGGACGTCCGTCGCTCCACGGTTGCCTATATTCAGGAGCACGCCGGCGAGTTCCCGGGCGTCAAGATTGCCGAGCGTACCGAGCGCCAGTATCCATACGGCGAGACGGCATGCCATATCTTGGGCTATACCGGCACCATTACCTCCGAGCAGCTCGAGGCCCAGAATAAGAAAACCTCTGGCGATGATGATGCTTCTGCTGGCAAGATTACGTACCAGTCGGGCGATATCGTGGGCCAGGCGGGCGTTGAGAGCTACTACGAAAACCTGCTGCAGGGTATTCGTGGCGAGCAGACCGTCAAGGTCGATGCCTCGGGCAATGTGACCGGTCAGGCCGGCGCCGTGCCGGCGAAGGCCGGCTCCGACATTAAGCTCACGCTCGACCTTAAGATCCAACAGGCCTGCGAGACGGCACTGGCGAGCGCTATCGAGCTTGCCAAGACCACTGGCTACAGCAATGCCGGCAACGGCGCTGTGGTGTGTCTCGATCCCAACAATGGCGAGATCCTGGGCATGGCGAGCGAGCCCAAGTTCGATCCGTCCGTCTTTATCGGCGGCGTCTCAAATGACGTGTGGACCGAGCTCAATGATGACAAGGGTTCGCACCCGCTGCTCAACCGCGCCATTAGCGGACAGTACATGTCGGCTTCGACCATCAAGCCGCTCTCGGCACTGGCCGGTCTTGAGTTTGGAACCTACACTTCAACGCAGACAACCAACTGCACGGGCTATTGGACGGGCCTGGGCAAGGCTTGGGGCAAGCGCTGCTGGCTGACGTCTGGCCACGGCACCATGACGCTGCAGTCGGGTATCGCCAACTCGTGCGACCCCGTCTTCTACGACATGGGCAAGGCGTTCTTTTATGACGAGCAACATCCCGAGGGCCTGCAGGAGGTCTTTCGTCGCTGGGGTCTAGGCAAGACCTGCGGTATCGATCTGCCGAGTGAGGGCGCGGGCCGTATTCCCGATGCCGAGTGGAAAGAGTCGTACTTCACCGACGCATCTGCCGAGGACCGCAAGTGGAATGCCGGCGATATGACCAACATTGCCATCGGTCAGGGTGACATCCTGGTGACGCCCCTGCAGATGGCGTGCGCCTATATGGGTCTTGCCAACGGCGGCAAACAGTACGTGCCTCACGTATTTTTGTCTGCCGTGTCGCGCGATGGCGACGGCGATGCCTATAAGTACAATGGCAAGGGCAAGAAGAAGCGCCTGGAGGCCAAGATCAGCAGCGATTCGGATTTGGCTCTTGTTCGCAACGGCATGCACGACGTGATTTACACGGCATCGACGTCCCTGGCGGCGCACTTTGGCACCCTGACGCCGCAGGTATACGGCAAGTCGGGCACGGGCGAGAAAAGTGGCGAGGACGAATACGCGTGGTTCTGCGCCTATGCACCGGCCGATGATCCCAAGTATGTCATCGCTACCGTCCTGGAGCAGGGCGGCGGTGGCTCAGATACCGCGATGCATGTCGTGCGCGACGTGCTCGGCGTGATTTATGACGAGCCCGATACCTCTTCGGCCTCGGGCGATTCTTCGGTTCGATAGGAGGTTGCGATGGATTTTTCTCCGGCGGATCTGTTCCGTTCAACCAAGACCGGCTCTCGCAGCAGCCTGGACCGCGTCAACAAGCAACTTTCGGCCTCGCGCGGCACGTTTCGCCAAAAGGTGCATATCGGTGTGCTCGTGGCTACTGTGGCGCTCGTCGCCTACGGTGCCATCATTATCTGGTCGGCTTCGCAGTTTAAGGCCGATGCATCGTTTTCACGCCATCTGCTGGGAATTGGCATCGGGGCGGTGCTGGCGGTGCTGGTCTGGCGTACCGACCTGCGCGGTATTTCCAATTTCTCGACGGCGTTGCTCGTCATCGACCTGATCGTGATCTTCTCGCCCAAGATTCCGGGTCTGTCCTATACGGGCGGTCTGGGCATGACGGGCTGGATCAAGATTCCCGGTATCGGCTTGACGTTCCAGCCGGTTGAGCTTGCCAAGCTCATCACCATCTTCTTTATTGCTACGCTTGGTTCGCAGTATAACGGTCGCATCGATACCGTTCGCGACTACGTCAAGCTCTGCGGCATGCTGTCCATTCCGTTTTTGGCCGTCGTTGCCATGGGTGACCTGGGCTCGGGCCTGGTCGTGCTGGTTTCGGGCGCCATCGTCATCTGCATGAGCGGTGCACGCCGCGAATGGGTGCTGTCGACCCTGGCCCTGCTCGTGGGCCTGGTGGCCCTCGTCCTGGCGCTTGATTCGGTCTTTGATTCGTTGCTCGGCCACGATGTGCTCATCAAGCAGTATCAGATGAACCGTCTGACGGTCTTTATCGACCCCGATAATGCCGATTCGGACGATGCCTACAACCTGCAGCAGTCGCTTATCGCCGTTGGCTCGGGCGGCTTCTTTGGTAAGGGCCTGGGGCATGCGACGCAGTCGGCCGGCGGCTTTCTGCCTGAGTTCCACACCGACTTCGTCTTCGCCTTCCTGTCCGAGACCTTTGGCTTTTGCGGTTCCTTTTTGCTCCTGTGCCTCTACGTGCTGCTGATCTTTTCGACGATTCGCGTCGCCTTTAAGTGCGAGTCGCTGTTTTTGCGTCTTTCGTGTGTGGGCATCGTTGGCATGTGGGCGTTCCAGACTTTCGAAAACATCGGCATGTGCATCGGCATGATGCCGATTACCGGTATTCCGCTACCGTTTATTAGCTTCGGTTCGTCTTCGATGATGATTCAGCTGCTGACGGTGGGTATCGTACAATCCATATGGCGGCATCGTTCGGGCGCCGCGTAACCGCTGGAGGGGTTTGCCATGAAAATTCCCGTAGATAAGCTGACCCGCGCTTTTAAGATGGGCGCGTCCGTTAAGAAGGATTCCGATACACCTGTGCGCGTCTCGGTCTATCTGGATTCGTCCGCCTCGCGCTTTCTGGCCGAGACGGTGCGTGACGCCTTTGTGCCGCAGACGACCTCGGGCATTGTGCGCGTCGAGCGTCTGGGGGAGGAGCGAATTGCTCCAAAGACCGATACCGATGTGGTGCTGGTGCTCTCGTGTGGTTCCGACCGCTTGGAGAGTGCCGTGCAGGAGCTCGTGATCGCCGGCGCGCCCGTGTGCGTGCTTGCCGAGTCTGCTGTGGAGGTGCCGTTTATCGAGGAGTCTACGCCCATGCTCGGCGTGGTAGCGGCAACCGATAAGACGTATCTGCTCGAGACGCTTGCCCGCTGGATTCTCGATCGCACCGACAAGGAAACGGCTTTTGCGGCGAACTTTGCCTTCATGCGCATCGCTGCGGCCAATCGTATCATCACCTCGTGCGCGCTCACCAATATGGCGACCGGTGCGCTGGTGTTTTTGCCGGGCGCCGATTATCCCGTTATGGCGCTGGCGCAGGTGGGCATGCTCTTTGAGCTCGCTGCCGTCTTTGGACGCGGCATTAAGCCCGAGCGCGGCTACGAGGTCGCGGGCGTGCTTGCCGGCGGTCTTGTGATCCGAGCGGTCACCCGCGCACTTGTCAAGCAGACGCCGCATATTGGGTTTGCCGTCAAGGCGCTCACTGCTGCCGCGGGCACCTATGGCATGGGCCGTGCGCTCGTTTCGCTCTACGAGCGCGATGTCGACTACAGCCGTGCCAACGAGGTGGTCACTGCCACGTTCTCCCGCGTTCGCGATCTGGTGACCACGGTCGCGGGCGCTACCCGTCCTATGGCGTCCTATCAGGACGCATCAGATCTCGCTGCTTAGGGGTTTTCCGTTGCGCGTTGCATACCAAGACTGTTTTCATTTAATTGAGCCGTTGCTCGCCAAGGTCGAGAAGCCGAGTCGCTATATCGATCACGAGTGGGGCACGCTTTCCAAGGCCGATGCCGACTACCGTTGCTGCCTGATCTATCCGGATGTGTACGAGGTCGGTCTGCCCAACCAGGGTATCGCCATCCTCTACAACATCCTTAACCAGGCCGAGGGCATCTCCTGCGAGCGTGGCTATGTGCCGTGGCCCGATATGGGTGACGCTATGCGCGAGGCGGGCATTCCGCTGCTCTCGCTTGAGGGTGCAGCGCCGGTCGCTTCGTTTGATATCGTCGGTCTGCATGTGCCGCACGAGATGGCGGTGACGAACTTCCTCGAGGCACTCGACCTCGCTGGCATTCCACTGTTGGCGGCCGACCGAGGCGAAGACGACCCTATCATCATCGCCGGCGGCCCCTCGGTGTACAACCCCGAGCCGTACGCGGCCTTCTTCGATGCCATCCTCATCGGTGAGGGCGAGGAATCGCTGCTCGAGACCTGCCAGCTGCATCGCCGTCTGCGTGACGAAGGGGTCCCGCGCGCGCAGATTGTCGAGCAGCTTGCATCCATTGCCGGCAAC
>DBGFLF010000253.1:0-2522 GCA_048528725.1 Collinsella sp. | reverse complement strand
TGGCGCGCATCGACCGCGCCCGCAAGATGGCACTGTAGTCGCTGCGCAAACGTATGTATCCGAGCCCCGTTCACCCCGAGCGGGGCTCTTGTTTCTGTAGACGTATGGGATAGGAGGTGCTGGGGCCATGGCCGAGCAACTTTCGCTGTTTGGTTCGCCGGAACCGGAGGAGACTCCGACGGCACCGTCATCCGCCGCTGCCCCGGCCAAGCCCGAGCCTGCACCTGAGCCCATCGTCGCCTACACGAGCGTGGTTCTCGACATTCCCACCCGCGCGCTGTCCGAGCCGTTTGCTTACGGCATTCCACAATCCCTCGCCAACGAGGCCCAAGTCGGGTCTACGGTCCTGGTCCATTTTGGCAACCGTGCGGCCGCGGGCTATATCATTGACATTGCGTCTGAGCTGGGCGACCTGCAAGGCAACAGGGTCTTCGATCCTGCGCGCATCAAGCCCGTCGTGGCGATTCTCAGCAAACCGCTCTTTACCGCCGAGGCTGCCCGTATCGCACGCTGGATGAGCCGCGAGTACGTCGCAACGCTTTCCGAATGCCTGCGTTTGTTCTTGCCCCCGGGTGGAAGCCCGCGCGTGGTCAAAGGTGACGACGGCGTGTGGGCCGTTGAGCGCCCCGCCGTCAAACCCATCCAAAACCGCTGGGTCATGCTCACGCCCGAGGGCTTCGACTATACGCCGCCCAAGACCGCGGTCCGCCAGCGTCAGCTCATCGAGGCGCTCCAGTGCGGCCCGGTCACGACGCGCGACCTCAACCTGCTCTATAACAGCATGTCGGCGACCATCAAGGCGCTCGAAAAACGCGGCGTCGTCGTGGTGGAGGAGCGTCGTGCGTGGCGTGGCTGCAGCGAACAGACCACGCTGTCCTCGGCAAGCGGCAAGGCGCCGGTCTCCCTTACCAACGGCCAGAAGCAGGCACTCGCGCAGATTGAGCGCGCCCGTCTGGACGCTCATGGCGACGTGGTGCTGGTCGACGGCGTCACCGGCTCCGGCAAAACCGAGGTGTACCTCTCCGCCATCGAGCGCGTGCTGGCGGCCGGCCGTTCGGCTTGCGTGCTGGTGCCCGAGATCTCGCTGACGGCCCAGACCGTCGGCCGCTTCCGTTCGCGCTTTGGCGAGACGGTCGCCGTGTTCCATTCGCGCCTTTCGGCCGGCGAGCGCCTGGACCAGTGGGATATGGTCGCCAGCGGTGCGGCCCGCGTGGTCGTCGGCGCCCGCTCGGCGCTCTTTTGCCCGCTCAGCGACCTTGGTCTCATCATCATCGACGAGGAGCACGAGACTAGCTATAAGCAGGGCTCCAGTCCGCGCTACCACGTGCGCGAGGTGGCAGCCGAGATGGCGCGGCGCTACCGCTGTCCGCTCGTGTTGGGCTCCGCCACGCCTTCTGCTGAGGTCCTCGACCGCTGCCGCCGTGGCTCGTATAACGGTGCCACCTGGACGCGCGTCGAGATGCCCGAGCGCCCGGGGCACGCTGTGCTGCCTACGGTTCGAATCGCCGACCTGCGCCGTGAGTTTTCTCACGGCAGCCGCTCCATGTTCTCAAAACCGCTGATGGAAGGCCTGGAGCGTGTGGTCGAACGCCGCGAGAAGGCCGTGCTGTTGCATAACCGCCGTGGCTTTGCGCCATTCCTGATGTGCCGTGAGTGCGGCTGCGTCCCCACCTGCAACCACTGCTCCACCGCGCTTACGTATCACGAGCGCACGCACACGCTGCAGTGCCATACCTGCGGGTCGTCCTGGCGCGTGCAGCCGTATCCCGCGCCCACGAGCCGTTGCCCCAAATGTGGTAGTCGCTACCTGGCAAAAATGGGTCTGGGCACTCAACAGATCGAGGACGCGCTGCATCAGATGCTTCCCGAGGACGTCGCCATTATTCGCATGGATGCCGATTCCACGCGCGGCAAGGATGCGCATAAAAAGTTGCTCGAGCAGTTTGATGCCGCCGATTGCGCAGTACTGCTGGGAACTCAGATGATCGCAAAAGGCCTCGACTTTCCCGAGGTCACGCTCGTGGGCGTGGTCAATGCCGACTTCGCCCTCAAGCTGCCGGACTTTCGCGCAGGGGAGCGCGCCTACGACCTGCTGGAACAGGTGGCGGGCCGTGCCGGTCGCGGCGATCGCCCCGGCGAGGTCATCATCCAGACCTACCTGCCCGAGGATCCGGTCATTCGCGCCGTCGCTGAGCATGACCGTTCGATCTTTACCGACTACGACCTGGATCAGCGCCGCGACGCGCTGTACCCGCCGTTTGTTCGCCTGGTCAACATCTTGGTGTGGTCGGCGAACCGAGACGACGCGCAGGACTACATCGGACGCATCGCAAAGCTTCTTAAGCGTCGCTGGCATGCCGCCGCGCCCGACTTTTTGCGGGCGGGGAGCGCCGTGCCTCAGGTGCTGGGCCGGGCTTCATGTGTAATCGAGAGAGCCAAGGACCGTTACCGCTTCCATCTGCTTGTAAAGTCGCCGGTAGGGTACCATGTCTCTGATGATATTGACGCCTGTCTCAAAGAGG
>DBGFLF010000252.1:0-1677 GCA_048528725.1 Collinsella sp. | reverse complement strand
CGGCGCCCCCGGGGCCCGGATGGGGCCTCGGGGGCGTTCGGCTAGCTGCGGGAACGGCCTGTCCGCCTAATGTGTTCGGCTGAGATCGGAAATCAACCTCAAACAATCAGACGGCAGCCCGCACTCCTGAGAGCTGCCCCGCACCCCCGGCCATCACCTTACGGCAACAACCGGTGCTACTCCCCCCTACTTCCCAAATAGCGCACCCAGCAGACCGCGGCGTTTGGGCTTCTCCTCTCGGTAGGAACCCTCGGCTGCGGCCGCCACCTGTCGCGGCTGCTCGCCGCCTCCACGGCGTACGATCTGGTATAGGAACGGCGATTTAACGTATTTGACCTCGATGGGCGTGGCGTGCACGGTGCTTTCGCTCGACAGCATCACGTTGGGATTGAGCGGTGCCACCACATGCGTCTCGCGCTTGTCACTAAACACCACCGCAGCCGCGCGGCCCGTCTGGCCGTTCACGGCGATGCGCACCTGTTCGCCATCGCGACTATCCGAGGCAGGACGATCGACAAAGTACACCGGCACCATAACCAAGCCGTCCTTGTGCTTGCGGGCCTTGCGCGCCCACGTGCGGATGCTCTTTTTATTGAACCCCAGCACCGCCTCGGCGTCGTTGCCCGCAACGTCGAGCGCCAACTTATCAATAACCACCTGGTCCTTGGTAGACGCATCGACGGAGACAACGCGAAAGTCACCTTCCTGCATGGCCGGGTCAAACGGCCCAACCTTGGCAAAGTCCCACGGCTCCAAAATGCCCATGAGGCGAACGTCCAGGTAGCTTGCCCTGGGATATGCCCAGTCGAGCACCTCGTAGTACACCAAGGTCTCCTTGCTCAGGCCCTTGCCCGGGAAGGACGCCATCATGCGCAGGTCCGCCAGCGCCATGGGGAAATAGAAGAGCATCATGTCGTTTTGGATCGCATCTTCCACGTCGTGCCCGGCAAAGGCGTCGGGGTACTGGCGCACCAGCTGCAGCGCGTTGGCACGTGCCTGCTGCGGCGAGATTTCGCAGGGAATGCCCTGCTCCGGCACATACTCCGCACCCACGCCCATGGTCAGACGCTTGCTGAAGGTACCGGGCTTGAGCAGGTCGGCAATGCCGATCTTGTTGCCGCAGGACGGGCACTCAAACACGCGCTGCGTTGACTCGCCCTCAAAGGACGCTCCGCAGAAGGGGCAAGGAATGCTCACATGCGTGGCCTCTTGGAACTCCTGCGCCGTGCCGCAATCCTCCCACAGCAGATGTTCCAGGACCGACTGATTGCGCCAGTGCGAATTGAAGAAATACCAGTCCGGGTCCTCCGGGCGCTCGAGCTGCGACACATGGGTGAGCTTGAGCAGTCCATCCACTACCGTCAACGGCGTATGGCGAATGCCCAAAGCGCTCTTGGGCTCTCCGGCGTCCGCCTGCCACGGAATGACCGCACCGCAATAAGCGCACTCAAAGCTGCGCTTAGCTTGGTGCGAGTACATAGGGCCGCCGCAGTTTTGACATTTAATGGCAAACATCTCGTCCATGGAAACGTCCTCCTTTGCACAAAGCTGTCGACATTAAGTATGTCGAGCAAACAGGCACATGCCCATACCCATGTGGCCCAAAATGGACCACCCAGGCAGACGAGAAGGCTCGCTCGTTAGCACCGGCAGACTATTGCTGCATTTTCTGAGCAT